>CBDTUG010000105.1:0-5988 GCA_965363555.1 uncultured Thermoanaerobaculia bacterium | reverse complement strand
GTGCTGGTTCTTGCGGTCGCCGTCGCCGCGGGGGCTGCCAACATGCATCGACAGAAGGTAGAAAAGACCATCGTTCTGAATGCCTCTCCGGAAAACCGGGCGCCACAGACCATCGACTACCTGCAAGCGCCCGGCTGGACATGGGGAAGTGGTTTCTACTTCGGAAATCTCTTTCATCCGACTGCCGGCTGGTATCCCGTGCAGGTCCAGAGCTTTGATGTCATAATGGTGAGTGTTGACAGCTTGGCAACCGGAGTGCTGGACCGCGTGGCCCTGGTGAATCCCGCGGGCAGTGTTCTCGCAAGCGCCGCCAACGTAGCAGGCGTCGCCGCAGGAACCTGGGCAAATATTCCCCTGGCGTCGCCCCAGACCATCGCCAGTGGTGATTTCATCGGTTTTGTCTGGCAGCCGAACTCAGGTGAAATGCTCTACGGAGGCAGCGCTACCAACTGGAACACAAGCGTCAGCCGGGAACCCCATCGAGCGGGAGGCGGCACCGCGGCAGCGCCAGCTATCACGGTCACCAGTGCGATAGGATCGTCCTATCCAACGGTTTCGGCCGCTGCGATCAGGGCCAATGTTGATACTAACGTGCCCGTCGAATTGATGGCCTTCAGCGTCGAGTAGGCTTTTCTACCTTTCAGAGGATCATTGATCACACCCGCGAGCGATTGACGCACGCGGGTGTGATTTTTCTTGGGAAATACCCCCCCGCCACGTGGAGAGCCCCATGCACCAGATCACTCCGATCAAGATCATCGTCGCCCCGGTCCTACTCTGTTGCCTGCTTTCGGCCTGCGGCCCTTCGCCGCCTAAAGAGGTATTGGCGCAATTTGACGGTGGCACGATCACCAGGCAAGAGCTGAAGCTCTACATGAAATCCCCGGCAAGGCCCCAGTTTCGAAAGGACGGAAAGAACAGTGAATCCGTCGGTGTTGAAGAACTGATTCGGCGTTTTGCTGCGCTGAAAATACTGGCGTCCACGGTTGATATTTCTGAAACCACAGAAACTGGCCAGACCTTTCTCTTCCTCAACTCCAGAACGAGGGCCCTCCTGGATTTTTACATCGGGACCGTCGGGAAGGTCACGGTCGAGATTTCCGACGAGGACGCACTCAAACGCTACGAGGCGTTGAAGTCCACACGATTCACCCTTCCCGAAAAAGCGAAACTGCAATATATTTTCCTCCGAAAAGACCGCCATACCAGAGGAGAGATCGACAGCCTCCTTGAGATGATGGCAGGAGAGCTCAAGCAAGGTACGACGTTTGATGACCTCGTTACACGGTATTCCGAATCCGAAACCAGGACAAAAAGAGGCATCTACGGGCCAGTATTCCGAGGCAAGATGGAACCGGACTTCGAGAAACAACTTTTCGCCCATGCCGGCGAGAACGCGCCCTTTCGCGCTGATACCAGGGACGGAGTCTTCCTGATCCGCATCCTGGAATATACACCGAGCCGCATCATGCCCTTCGAAGAGGTCCGATCCGGCGTCATCCAGAACCTCGTCGACCAGCAGACTGCGAAACAGCGGGAAGAGCTGATGGCCAAAATTCGGGAGAAGCACGAGGTAATATCCGACCCGGACGATGGGGACCAAGACGGACAGGTCCTGAAAATCGATGACAGGACCCTCGATGTCGATGACCTCAACCGATATATTGCCTCGACACAGGCCCCTGACTCGAAGGGGAAACTGGACCGCAAAAAGGCCGTCGAGCAGCTGATCGATTTCAACCTGATGGTCCTCGATGCCACCGACCGTGGTCTGGACCGCGACCCCGAATTCCTCGCTCGCAGGGATTTTCAAGAGCTTCAGCGGAGCGCCGACATCGCAAGAAAGCAACTGCACCTCGAATGGGTTGAGACGATCCCCGATGAAGAGATCGAAGCCGCCTTCAAAGAGGACCCTACCCGATACACCAGGCCCGGAAGCTACGAACTTGAGTGGGTCTCCGTGCCATTCACCTTGAAGGCGCCCTTTGCCCGCCTCGAACTGGCCGAGTCACTGAAAAAAGAAATGGAATCCGGAAAATCAGGGGAGCAGCTCAAGGTGCTGGCCGAAACCTCCGGCGCCGTGTACCGGAACCCGGGCGAGATCAGCGCCGAACGCGCCCTACGCCTCGGTCCCGAGGCTTCCAGGGCGCTGAAGAGCCTGGAAGCAGGAGAGGTCTCCAATGCAATCCAAATCAAGCAGGGTTTCATCGTCCTTCATCTCAAAGCGGAAACACCACGCCGTGCCATGCATCTTCCGGAGGATGCCGAGGCGATCCGTCAACACTATTGCGGGATCCACCGGAAGGAAATTCTCAAGCAGATCAATCAGCGACTGCTCGAAGAACATCACCTGAAGATCTTTTCGACGGATTTTGCCTCAGTTTCCACAGAGGGCGGCCCGGGGGCATCGTGAAGAAAGCGGCCCTTCTGCTGACGGTCGCACTGTTTCTTGGCGCCTGTGCCCCGAAGCCCAAAAACCTCGTACTGATCACCATGGATACCACGAGAGCGGACCGTCTCGGTTGTTACGGCTACGACGCGCACACCCCCTACATCGACAAAGTCGCCCGCGAAAGCAGCCTGTTCCGAAGGGCCTTTGCGGTAACCCCGATCACCGGCCCTTCACACGCCTCTATCTTGACTGGAATGTACCCTCCCTTCCACCAGATGCGGGATAACGGCAAGACGATTCTGCCGGAGGAACTGGTGAGCCTGGCGGAGATCTTTCGCGCTGCGGATTACCGAACCGCTGCCTTCGTCGCCGCCTATCCCGTGATCGGGAAATTCGGCTTTTCCCAGGGTTTCGATGAGTTCAGCGACCACTTCGACGCCGGTCTTGGTGAAGTCTTCGTCACCAATCTTCCCAGTGCCGGAGTCAGTCGAAGACCGGGAGACGTTGTCGCCCGAGAATTCAACGCCTGGCTGGACTCTCATCATGAGAAGCCATTTTTCGTCTGGGTTCATTTCTACGATGCCCACAAACCCATCGACTCGCCCGAAGATTTCATTTCGCTGTTTCCCGACAGCCCCTACGACGGAGAAGTCGCCTTCATGGACGACTGTATCGGTTCGGTCCTCAAAGGGCTTCAGCGTCACGAGATAGAGGAAAGAACTGGGGTCATCCTCGTGGCAGACCACGGAGAAGGCCTCGGTGATCACGGCGAGGAGACCCACGCACTGCTGAGCTTCAATTCCACTCTGAATGTACCGATGATCCTCTCGATGCCCTGGATGAAACAAGCCAACGAGATCAGCGAGTATGTCTCCATCGTCGATATTGCACCGACGGTCGTTGATGCATGGAAACTCGGTGAAAACGCGGAAATTCCGGCATTCCAGGGCATATCCCTACTGCCCCTGATCAAAGGGGAACCCTCTCCGGGAAAAAGGCGCCTCTATTTTGAGTGTTTCCTGCCCTACTTCAGCTTCAAGTGGTATCCCACCCGCGGCATCATCGATGGTAGAAACAAATTGATCGAGGGTCCACAGTCCTCGGTCTGGGATCTGGATGAGGATTTCGAAGAGATACGGGAAATCAGGGATCCCGAGTTGCGCCGGAGACTTGAGAAAGAATTACTAGAATTTGTGCCCCATCTTGAGGAACACCGGCCTCCTCTTCGGGAGTCATCAATTTCCAATGAGACGATCGAGGAACTCCAGGCCCTCGGCTACACGGCTTCACATACGACGACGGAGCCTTCCCAACTGAGTCCGGAGGAACTGTCCAAGCTCCCCGATCCGCGTTCGAACCTCGATGTCTGGGAAAACTTCAATGATGCCAACAACATGGCCCGGACTGGAAACTGGTCGAAATGCATCGAGCTCTGTCAAAAACTCCTGAAAAACGAACCGGGAAACCTGAGCGCCACCCTGCTCCTCGCCCGTGCGAAGACGGCAATTGAGGATTTCTCGGCGGCCGATGCCTTGTATGAAAACGTGCTGCAGCATTTCAGGGGCCCCGATGCCCTGACCCAGGCGGCCTTCTATTATCTCAGGGTCAAAAAGACGCCGGAAAAAGCTGTGGAATGCATGGATCTCCTGCTGGCACAATGGCCGAAGGATGTCGATGCCATCACCCTTCGCGCCGAGGCAAAACTGATGCTGGGCGATGCGTCATCCGCCGAGAAGGGGCTGCGCCAGGCTCTCCAGATTCGTCCAGATGCCCTCGATGCCCTCTTGCAGCTCGGCGGACTGCTCGATTCCAGAGACAAGAAGCACGAGGAAGCCGGAAATCTCTTCAACTCGGCCGTCAAACATCACCCCTTTTCCCCTGAAGCACATTTCAGTCTCGGGGTGTTCGAACTCAGGCAGGGGCGGACCGGCGAGGCACTTCGGCATTTCACCAAGGCCTCAAGCTATTCACGCTCCGGAGTATTCGACCAGGCCCACCTCGCCCTGGCCATGATCGCCAGGGATCAAGGTGATACTTCGAGGGAGCAACGATACCTCGAAGAGCTCCTCCGGGCGACCCACGACACCGGAGTCCATCGACAGGCCAAGGCGCTACTCGATGAATTAACCCTCAATTCCCCCCGTTTTCCCTCGTGAAGACGGCGTCAGGCCCGTTGTCGGCGCCACGACAACCCTCACCGACCCACCAGCCTCACCCGGATCTCGTCATACCAATCGACCGAACCCGGCAGGTCGACGGCGAGGGTTGTGTTCCGCTCCCGCTTCGCTCCCTCGAATGGCTTCGCCCGGACACTTTGGACCAGGCCGCCTTCCCTCCAACCGGAGACCTCGAACCAGAGATCGTCGGGCTTGAGATCCCGATCACAACGGTTCGTCATCTCAATCTCGACGAAGTTATGGCCCAACCGTGGGGTATTGGCGGTGATCGTCCACCTGAAATGAATGCAATTGGTCGAGTCGGCCGGTGCCCGGGGAGGGCGTCGAGTCGGAAGAGGGATCAAGGTGGGAGTCGGCGTCGGCGTCGGTGCCGGCCCCGGCACTAGAATTGCCGTCGGTGTCGGAGTCGGCGACGGCGTTGGGGTGGGTAAGGTTGGGGTCGGACTATGGAACGGGTCGGCCGGAGGTGTTGGGACACTGAGTGGTGAAATCTCCTCCCCGGACCGCATTGCCACCAGCGCAATGACCAACATCACTACACACATGCTCACCCACAGAAAAACCCGTGAGCGGGTGGGAGGCTTCCTCCGGGCGCTGGAAGACGACGTAGTGGATAAATCCGGTTCCATACCACTATTCTACGCTGTGATCCATCCCCGGCCTTCGGGGGCGCATAGAGGATCGCGCAGAATTCTGGACCACCGATCGCCCCCGCCCGGAGCGTTTTCCGGAGGGGCAACGCTGTTTGAATCGGAACGAGAACCGCCCCTCCAGAAAACGTCCTCGGCGGCCTATACCCTCGGCCGAGACTTGTTCGCTGAGGATGTCGCCGTGGGTTGCCCCCCTTGACGTTGTCCGCATCGTTGCTCAGTTCGGAAGGACGGCCCAGGACAACATCAAGGACGGCACGCCCCGTCGGAGAAGGGGCGACCTTGGTTTTCATCGAACCAGCACGACACCCACCACCATGCAATTCGTTCTACGAATAACCAAGGCGTCCCAGCATTTCCGTCTTGACGCAGTGCGGCATCGGGTGTATTTTGCCTCCTGTGCTTATCGAGGAGGGCGCCTATGGCCTCTTCGCACAAGGAGGTTTCCATGCGCTGGGTCGTTTTCAACCAAAAAGGCGGTGTCGGCAAGAGCACGATCGCCTGTAACCTCGCCGCCGTCAGTGCATTGCAGGGTCACCGAACCCTCGTTGTGGACCTCGACCCCCAGGCAAACTCCAGCCACTACCTCCTGGGTGACGAAGCCACTAACCTGAAACCCAACATTTCCGGGCTCTTCGAACAAAGCCTGGGATTCAGCATTTTTAAGGATGGCGCCAAGTCGTTCGTTCACCACACACGCTTTGAAGACCTGCACATCATGCCGGCCAGCCGCGATCTCGAGGACCTGCAGTCCAAGCTGGAGGCAAAG
>CBDTUG010000104.1:0-6019 GCA_965363555.1 uncultured Thermoanaerobaculia bacterium | reverse complement strand
CGGAGGAGACCCCCAATGACCGAATTGATCACCTGCTTACGAAAAACCAACGAATCCAAGGTAACGATCGGCCCCCGCCTGATCGCGGCCCTACCCCTGATCGCAATCGGCATCGGCCACCTGGTTGATCCTGAAAGTTTCCGGCTGATCCTTGAAGGTTCGGGCATTCCAATGCTGGAATTCAATCTCATCGTTGCCCCAGTCGTGGAAATTGCGGCCGGCACCCTGTTGCTGGTTGGCCTGTTCGCACGAGCAGGCGGTCTCGCGGCTGCATCGACCATGCTGGTCGCACTCTATTCTCACGCGGTTATCGACCCCTCAACCCTCCCGGAGACCATGGCAATGCCGCCGATCATTCTGCCCCTGGCGGTTCTGGCATCAGCGCTGTGGGTAGCGTACGCCGGAGCGGGCCGATGGAGTATTGATTCAACGGCGCCGACCTCATGACCTGGAGCTCCAAAGGTACCCGCACGGGGATGAAAACGCATCAACTACGAGCGCCTGCGGCCCGGAGTGTCTACTTTCGACAGTGAGAGTTGAACGTTCAACGTTGAACGTTCTTATTCCCTTCCGTCCGGGTTGATTCCTCGGTACACTGCGCATGATGAACACGACCTTGCGAGGAATCCATGGACTTACCGGTTGAAAGCATCTATCGGCCGTTGACCTTTGATGAGGCCGTGATGGCCTTTGGCAAAGATCCTGCGATGCTGCCGATTGCCGGTGGCACTGATGTCACCGTGCAAATGAGAGCCGGCAGGTTCACCGGGCGGCGCCTCCTGGACCTCTCAGGCGTGCTTCCAACAATGATCTCAGCCGATGGTAATTTTCTCGATATCGGGGCCGGCGCCACAATGGACGACATTGCCGACTCCGACGCGGTTCGTTCGGTCTGCCCTGCCTTGTGTGAAGCCGCCCGAAAGGTCGGCGCCTGGCCGATCCAGTGTCGAGCAACCCTGGGCGGCAATTTGGCCAATGCTTCTCCGGCTGCGGATACAGCGCCACCCCTGCTGGTAACACACGCCGTTGTTGTCGCTGCCTCAGCAACCGGGCTACGGCACATAGAGGCCGAAGAGTTCTTCGCCGGACCAGGAGAATCCACACTGAGGCCCGGTGAGTTGATCCAGTCTATTCGCTTGCCGATCACCGATCCACCATCGTTCAGTCGCTTTACGAAGCTGGGTTGGCAGAGTGAACAGATCATATCGGTCGTCAGTCTTTCGGTCAGCCTCCATCTGAACGATCAAGGACTGATCACCAAAGCAGCCGTCGCACTGGGCGCGGTAGCCGCAACACCGAAGCGAGCACCGAGCGTCGAGGCAATTCTCGTAGGCCAGTCTCTTGCCCCTTCGACGATTGGCCATGCCGTCCAGGCCGTTCAGGACGACATCGCCCCGATCGACGATGTCAGGGCGCCCGCCTGGTACCGGAAGGTTGCGGCCGCCACCCTGTTGCAGCGATTGCTCGAGGAGGCAGCCGGTGCCTGAGACGATCTTGATCCACTTGACGATCAACGGGACCCAAAGGTCATTTTCCACACCACCCGGCCGCAGACTGCTAGACCTGCTTCGGGATGATGCCGGTTTGACCGGTACCAAAGAAGGCTGTGGCGCCGGTGAATGTGGCGCCTGTACAGTACTGTTTGATGGTCGGCCGGTTCCGTCCTGTTTGGTTCTGGCGGCTTCGGGCGAGGGCCACGAAATAACAACCGTCGAGGGCCTGGTTCACGATGGCGAGCCTCACGCCGTTCAGGAGGCGATGGTGGAGACCGGGGGAGTTCAATGCGGCTTCTGTACTCCGGGAGTCATCATGACCTCGGTCGCCCTCTTGGAGAATTCCGTCGAAGACCGCGGAGAACAAGGCCGACGACTGGCCGGCAATCTGTGTCGATGCACCGGATACGAAAAAATATTCAACGCCTTAGAGGTCGCGGGAGGCACGGATGACTGATTGCCGGGCGCCTCTCGGAGGCTCCCACAGACGCCCAGACGCGATGGCCAAGGCCACCGGTCAGACCCGATACGTCGGAGATATGACGATGCCCGGCATGCTGCACGCCGCCATTGCCATCAGTGATCGCGCCTCGGCCAAGATACTCAACCTCGACACCAGAACCGCCAGGTCCATGCCCGGTGTTGAAACCGTCGTCACGGCGGCAGGAATTCCCGGTGAGAATCAGGTTGGGGTGATCTTCCCCGATCAACCGCTCCTGGTCACGGATCGGGTGAGAATGGTCGGCGACCGACTGGCCCTGGTCGCAGCTCGCTCACCGGAAGACGCCTGGGCCGCCGCCCGGTCAATAACACCGGCATATGAAGACCTCCCTGGAGTCTTCGACCCGGAGGAGGCCCTGGAAAAGACCTCTCCTGCTGTCCACGGCAACGACAATCTACTCAAGACCTTTCAGGTTCTTCTGGGCGAGACCGACCCTCGCCACCACGAAGCAGATGTTGTCGTCGAAGCGCGCTTCGAGATCGGCGGACAGGACCACGCCTACTTGGAACCGCAAGCATGTTTGGCCGTACCTGAGGGCGACAGGATAACCATTTTCGCCAGTTGCCAATGCCCCTTCTACATCCAGCAGGCGGTAGCG
Organism: uncultured Thermoanaerobaculia bacterium; assembly: GCA_965363555.1. Lineage (GTDB taxonomy): Bacteria > Acidobacteriota > Thermoanaerobaculia > Thermoanaerobaculales > Sulfomarinibacteraceae > DAOWGJ01. The sequence continues at coordinate 3,426 of CBDTUG010000104.1, read as the reverse complement.
CGGATTTTGGCGATTCCTCTGGCATCGGTCCGCGTCGAGCAGGCCCCGACCGGCGGCGCCTTCGGAGGCAAAGAGGACTACCCCTCGGAACCCGCAGCCTGCGCAGCGGTGTTGGCGTGGAGAAGCCGGCGGCCCGTCCGCTTGCTCTTTTCCAGAGAATTCGATCTCCAGGCCACCACCAAACGCCATCCGATGGTCGTCAACCATCGCTGGGGCGCAAACCGTGACGGACGTTTGGTTTTTGCCAAGGTGGAAGCCGTTCTGGACGGCGGCGCCTATGCCGGATTGTCGACTGTGGTCGCCGAACGGGCCAATGTGTCGGCCATCGGGCCCTACGTCGTACCCAACGTCTCCGTAAGAACTCGAATAGCCTATACCAACAACCTCTTCGGGGGAGCCTATCGAGGGTTCGGCGCACCCCAGGTCAGCTTCGCTTCAGAGGCAACGATGGATATGTTGGCCCAACGGCTCGCGATCGACCCGGTGGAATTTCGGCGGCTCAACGTCTTGACCCCCGAGGATCCGTTGACCTGCACCGGCCAGGTCCTGGAGGCGCCTCAAATGGCCCGAAGGTGCCTTGATCGGGCGGTTGACGACGCCACTGGAATCCAGAGACCCTACCGGGCGCCGGACTCATGGCGCCGGGGCCGTGGTGTCAGTCTGACCCTCTACGGCATCAACCTGCATCGGGGCGGTCAGTTTCTCGACAGGTCGTCGGCAGTTGTCATCCTGCAGGCCGACGCATCGGTCATCGTCCGAGTCGGCCTGACCGAGATGGGCCAGGGGAATATGACCGCCATGCAGACAGTCACCGCTGCTGCCTTAGGGGTGGAACCTGATCGGGTCCAGGTCTGGCAGCCGGACACGACGACGGTTGCCGACTCGGGTCCGACGGTCGCTTCGCGGGGCTCCCACGCCTCGGGGCGTGCCGTACTGGACGCCATCCGCCGGCTTCGACGGCGAGTAGATCCCGTAGCCGCCGAAATGCTGGGCTGCCGGCCCGACGATGTGGAGCTTATAGACAGTAGCGCACGAGTTTCCGGAGGTGGACCGTCGATTCCCATGAGCGATGTTGCTCGGGAGATGTTCGCCCGGAGAATTGAGACAATATCTACCGGCTGGTACCGTTCTGAACCACGAGAGTTCGATGAGGCCACCGGCATGGGCGATGCCTACGCTTCGTACGCGATGGCGTGTCACGTCGTCGATGTCGCCGTCGATCCAGACCTTGGCCTGGTCAGAGTCGAACATGTCGCTGCGGCTCACGACGTCGGACGGATCCTCCACCGCACAGCAGCGGAGGGTCAGGTCGAGGGTGGCGTCGTGCAGGCAATGGGCTGGGCTCTGACCGAAGAGCTCAAGCTGGATCAGGGGCGATTGCTCAATCCCAGTTTCACCGACTACTTGATCCCCACATCGGATGATGCACCGCCCGTAACCATTGCGCTCCTGGAAGATGCTCCCGGCCGGGGGCCTTTCGGCTCAAAGGGCCTCGGCGAGCCGGCATTCATCCCGACTGCCGCAGCCATCCGTAACGCCGTTTGCGCCGCTCTGGAAACCGAAATCAACCACCTGCCGTTGACGCCTCCAGTGATTGTCAGAGCCCTCGCCGAAGGTCACAAATTCAAACACTTGATTGAGTAGCGATCAGCTATCAGCCATCAGCTCAGCCACTTGCAACGACCAGACGTCACAATTCAGGGCGGGAGCCCCGGGGTCCAAAACGCAGCCCAAGCACTTCATGGGGCTTCTTTTTGTGGGTATTTCATGAGTTTGCAGGAGGCCCAGCTGAGAGCTGACGGCTTTCCTCTACGCGCTCGCCAGCTCGTGGTCGGTATCGATCTTCCAGTCAGGCTCCCATAAACCAGATCGCATCTCACGCATGCGGCGCTCGAAGAAGAACTGCTGTTCCCCGAGAGCAGGCTCCAGATCGTCCAACCAGACCGCTTGAGGGTCAAATTTTGCGAAGAATATCCGGTTGACCCATTGGGGATCCCGACCCTGGATCATCTTCAGCACGAAGACCCGCTCGCCGTCGATTTCGGCCACGCCGTCGATCAAAACCTTGCCGGGCGCAGCAGACATTGAAGGACCTCGAACGGTTCGAGCCAGACCGGTAACCTCGGCGAAAGCTTGATTGAAGATCTTGAGGGCACGAGCCAACGGCACTTCGAAATAGTGCTTCGGCCCGGTGTTTCGCTCGACGAAGAGGTAGTAGGGCACGGCTCCGAGTTTGACCTGTTCCTTCCACAGAGACGACCAGACGGCCGCGCTGTCGTTGACGTGGCGTATCAAAGGCGCCTGGCACCGAATAACAGCGCCAGCATCCTGGATTCGACGCATGGCCTCTCGGCACTCCTGCGTTTCCAACTCCCTGGGATGAGAAAAATGAGCCATCAGGGCAATCTGCCGACCGCTCAAACGGACAGCCTCGAACAGTCTCAGAAGATCATCCGCATCTGGATCGGTCAAAAATCTGTGGGGCCAATAGCCCAGTGCCTTGGTGCCGATTCGTATCGATGTCAGGTGTTCGGTCGAGGGGCCCAACAATGGTTCAATGTACCGTCTGAGGATTCGACTCGGCATGATCATCGGATCCCCGCCGGTCAACAAGAGGTCTGTCACCTCTTCGTGGGCTTCCACATACCGAAACAGCGTATCTGTCTCCCGATTGGAGAACTTGAAATCTTCCAGGCCCACGAACTGGGCCCACCGGAAACAATAGGTGCAATAGGCGTGACAGGTCTGGCCCTGAGAGGGAAAGAACAAAAGGGTCTCACGGTATTTGTGCTGAGCCCCGGGCAGGCTTGCTCCGTTGATCGCCGGGATATTGAGGTCCATCTGTCCCGCTGGATGGGGGTTCATACGAAGCTGCACCTTTCGGGCAGTCCGCATCAACCGTTCATCTTCGCCACGGATCACAAGGTCACTCAATATCGAGAAGTCGTCCGGCTCCAGCATCCCGGCTTGGGGGAACGTCAATTGATAGATCGGATCGTTGGGAATATCGGACCAATCGATCAGACGATCGAGCACATAGGCGTTGACCTTGAACGGAAAGACCGCAGAAACCGCCGTGAGAGCCACCTTCTGGTCCACCAAAAGACCATCAAGCTGCTCCAAACGGTCTAAGTGAGACCGACCGTAAGCCCTGTAGCGAGGACCGTCACTCACTCGGTTTCCCTGCATCGACCCTCCTTCATCAGGCCCCCTGCAAAGTCCTGGGTCGTACCCAACGACGGTATCTTCTTTTCAGGAAAACCTGTAAAGTTATGTTTACACTTTTTCACTCAATAATCAAGTGCCACTTCACAAGACAAATTTCCTGGGCGGTCCAGATCACGCGCGGTTATACTCACGATCACGACACGGGAGAGTACCCGGTTCGTCATCTCAATGAAGCGTCGATCTCTCACCGTCATTCTT
>CBDTUG010000103.1:0-6029 GCA_965363555.1 uncultured Thermoanaerobaculia bacterium | reverse complement strand
TGTCCCCTAAACATAAATTTATACCCCCGGCCCACCAGGGCCGGGGGTTATAGAATTCATATATGAACCACCGCATAGTCCACCTCCGCACCACACTCCGGGACGACCCCGGGTCGCGCCTCTTCTTCCAACTTGGTGACCTTCTTCGGAAAGCCGGTGAGTTGCATGAGGCCGAGAGGGTGCTGGTCAAGGGGCTCGAAAGCCACCCCAGATACGTGGCGGCACTGATGTCGTTGGGCAGGATTCAACTGGACAAGGCCCAGTTCGCCGAAGCCGAGCGTTCTTTCGCCAGGGCACTGGAACTGGATCCCGAGAACGCTATTGCCGCTCGTTTGATCGGTGAGACCGCCGAGCGCGTGGGCGAAGCGGTCAGGGCGATCAAGGCGTATAAACTGGCGAGGGCGTTAATGCCGGGGGATGCCGAGATTCAAGCCCGAATCGAGGCGATTGAAAGGTTATTGGCCGGGGGATCTGAAGAGGCTGCGCCCGAACCGGTTGTAGAGCCCTTCGAGCCTGATCCTGCTGTTTTCCAGGAAAGCGAATCCCCAGTTCAGCCTGTTGTACCACCCGAGCCTTTCCCTGCGGAGGTGGCTGCGCCTGAAGTCTCAGAACCCTTTGCTCACGCCGTTTCACCGAGGCGGCCTCGAGAGTTGATTTCGGTGTCGGAGGATGACCCCTTTACCGCGACCTCAACAGGAGACACCGGGGTCTGGATGGTTGCGGATGATGTGTTCGCACCACCGGAGAGCTCGTATGACACCGCAGCGGACGATGTATTCGGCGGCCAGCCTGTTGAGGAACCCCTCCCCGAGCCCGAGCCCGAATACCTTTCCCCACCCGAGCCCGAATTCGTTCCAGCGCCGATCGCCGAGGCCACACCCGAGCCCGAACCGGAATTTGAGCCGGAACCCGAACCCGAACCGGCTCCCGATTTCACCCAGGAGCTCTCCCTGCCAACCGTGACATTGGCCCGCCTGGCCCTGGAGCAGGACGACCGGCCCTTGGCCCTGGAAACCCTGAAGGCCGTCCTGGACCTTGATCCCGAAAATTGGGAGGCAACCCAATTGCTCGACCAATTGAGCGGGGATGAGGTACCAGAAATTGTCGAATCTCCCTATTCCGAGATGCCGATTTCACCGGCCGAAGTCTTGGCGGCCAAGAGCGCACGCCTGAAAGGGTGGATGGAAAATATCCGTTCAGCCGACCAACGGAGGGCCTCGTGATTTTTGAAGAAAACGTCAAGAACGTTTTAGAATCTTGCCCTGGGGCCCAAGCCGTTGCCATCGTCGATCCGGACGGTATCCCGGTTGTGGTTGAACCAAAAAGGGCTGATATTGAGGTCCTCGGGGCGGAGATGGCCTCGCTGATTCGCGAAATGAATCAAGCGGGGCGTGAACTTGACCATGGCGTCTTGCGGCAGTTTTCCGCGATGGCGGACCGTGTTCAGATCGTACTGACGACGATGGCCGCTGGGTATTTCCTGATGGTCTTGTTGGAACCCACGGCGGTGGCCGGTCGAGCTCGCCTGGCCAGTCGACTTGCCGGTGAGCGCCTACACTCCGAATTTATTTAACGTTTTCGTTGCAAAGGCCGGTTATGCTGAAATTTGAAGAGATCTGTGAATTGGTTCGTCTGGTAGGATCTACGGGAGTGGCCCGGGTGGAGGTCGAGCACGATGGGGCTCGATTGGAAATCAAGGGTCGACCTCAGGCCCAGGTCGTTGTCGCGGCCTCAGCCGGCATCGAACCGGGACCGGCAGGCCAGGTGATGATCGGCTCGCCGATCGCCACCGATGGCGCTGAACATCAAGCGGATGATGCGGTTTCCGGGGATCACCATGTGATTGAGTCGCCGATCATCGGCACCTTTTACCGGGCGCCGAACCCCGATGCGGATCCCTTCGCCAGGGTTGGAGATGAAGTGAGGGTGGGCCAGGTCTTGTGTATCGTCGAGGCGATGAAGTTGATGAACGAGATTCAGAGCGATATGGACGGCACTGTGGTCAAGGTCCTTGTCGAAAACTCCGAACCCGTCGAGTACGGTCAACCACTCTTTTCAATCCGTCCTTCCTGATGTTGGATTGAGAGTCGAAGCCCCATGTTTTCAAAGGTCCTGATCGCCAACCGGGGCGAGATTGCCGTCCGGATTATCGCCGCCTGCCGGGAATTGGGCATCAAAACCGTGGCTGTTCACTCGACCGCGGACAGCAAATGCCTTCATGTGCTCCTTGCGGACGAAGCTATGTGTATCGGAAGCCCCTATCCGGTTTCCAGTTACCTCAATGTATCTGCGGTCATTGCGGCCGCAGAGATCACGGGTGCAGACGCTATTCATCCCGGCTATGGCTTTTTGGCGGAGAACGCCCATTTCGCCGAAATTGTTCGGGATTGTGGTCTGGTCTTTATCGGACCGTCGCCGGAGTCCATTCGTACGATGGGCGACAAGAGTGAAGCGCGCCGGACGATGGCGGCCTCTGATGTGCCGATCCTGCCGGGTTCGGATGGCCCCCTGAAGGACTGCAAGGCTGCCCTTGCACTGGCCGGGGAAATCGGCTACCCGGTGATTCTCAAAGCCTCTTCCGGCGGCGGAGGGCGAGGGATGCGCCTGGCCTGGCACGAGGGCGAACTGGCTTCGGCCTACGATTCGGCCGGCAGTGAGGCCGAGAGCGCCTTCGGTGATGCCACGCTGTATCTTGAGAAATATGTAGAGAATCCCCGCCATATCGAATTCCAGATACTGGCCGATGGTGCGGGACGGGTCGTTCACCTCGGAGAGCGCGAGTGTTCCATCCAGAGGCGACATCAGAAGTTGATCGAGGAGTCGCCGTCAGCCATTCTTGGGTCCGAACTCCGTGAAGAGATGGGCCGCGCTGCGGTCGCCGCTGCCAGGGCAGCCAAATATGTCAATGCGGGAACCGTGGAGTTCTTGTTGGCAGCGGACGGTTCCTTCTCCTTTATGGAGATGAACACTCGAATTCAGGTTGAGCACACGGTGACGGAGATGGTCACAGGGGTCGATCTGGTCAAGGAACAGCTTCGGATCGCTTCCGGCGAGCCCATGTCTATTGCCAAGAGGCGCAAAATCCGGGCCGAAGGGCATGCCATCGAGTTTCGGGTCAACGCCGAGGATCCTCAAGACTTCACCCCATCGCCGGGACTGATCGAAGAACTGGCCATGCCCGGAGGCCCCGGCGTCAGGGTCGACAGCCACATTTATGCCGGCTACACCGTTCCGCCCTTTTATGACAGCCTGCTGGCCAAGGTGGTGGTCCACGGTTCCAATCGGGCTGAAGCGATCATTCGAGGACGTCGGGCCTTGCAGATGTTCAGGATCAAGGGCGTCAAGACCTCGATTCCGCTGCATTTGCGCATTCTCGACGATCCAGACTTCCAGGCAGGGAAGATCGATACGCACTTTATGGAGCGGTTCCTGAACCTTGGCTGAGATCATATTGGCGTTGCAGTACAATCCCTCAATGCCATCCATTTTTCTGATCGGCTTCATGGGCTGCGGCAAGACGACGGTTGGCCGTCTGCTGGCCGAGCGCCTGGGCTGGATGTTCGTTGATGTGGACAGCCTGATTGTCGAGGCCGAGGGTCGGACTATTGCCGAGATCTTTGCCGATGGGGGCGAGACGGCTTTTCGGGCTGCGGAGAGCCAGGTTCTTGCAGAGGTGGTATCCGCCGAAAATACAGTGGTGGCCACGGGCGGCGGCCTCTTTTCTAATACAGACAATCGCCGGTTGGTTGCCGAAGCCGGGGGCTGGTCGATCTTCCTTGATGTGGACTGGCCTGTGCTTGAAACCAGACTCGGACCTCAGGATTCGAGCCGCCCGATGTTGGGTTCACCAGCAGAGGCTCGGCGGCTCTTTGATCGGCGTTTGAGTGACTACAGCCAAGCCGATGCCATCGTCAGGGTGAACGAAAACGAGAGCCCAGATGACGTGGTTGAGGCGATCATTTTACTCGCCCGATCTTCTTACCAGTTTTCGAAGCGAAAGGCGCAGAGCGCAATGATATTTGGTGATCTCGCATGATGAGTGAGCGAAGGCATACTTTCGGTACGTCGAGAGAGCGAATCGAGAAAGCGCCGAAGGTCTTTGTGTTCTGCGTCTTGCAGCCGGACACTGGTGAGAAGATCGGGTTCGTGCAGGAGCCTGCATGCGCTATTTGATTCTTTCTGACATCCATGCCAATTGGGAGGCATTGTCTGCCGTCCTCACCCATGCCCGCCGGAAGAAATACGAAAAGACCCTTTTTCTGGGTGATGCGGTTGGATATGGCGCCTCGCCCAATGCAGTCATGGACTGGCTCCGCAGCATCGGTTCTGCGGGACTTTCGATTCGTGGAAACCACGATCGTGTCTGTTCGGGCCTCGATTCGGGTGAGTATTTCAACGCCTATGCTCTGCAGGCCGTTCACTGGACGGCGGATCGTCTGGAAGACCGCAACCGCAAGATGTTGCAGGAACTGCCTGAGGGCCCTTTGGTTGTGGAAGACCAGTTGGCCATGTGCCACGGAACGCCCCACGATGAAGATGCCTACGTTTTTTCCGGAAAGGAGGCTCTGCAAGCCTTCGGCGCCATTGGCCAACAGGTGGTCTTCTTCGGTCATACGCATGTGCCCTCGGTTTTCATCCTCAACCAACAGGAAACACAACCCGACATGGAGGTCCGCCTCCTGGTAGGCCAGAGACAAAGATTGAGCCTTGAGGAGGGCAAGAGATACCTGATCAACCCTGGATCAGTCGGACAGCCGAGGGACCGAGACCCACGAGCGAGTTATGGGATTTATGACTCTCAGACACGGCGGTTCTACCACTACCGCGTGGCCTACCCGGTCACTGAGGCTCGCCGGCGAATCGTCAGGGCCGGCTTGCCCCCGATGTTGGGGGACCGCTTGCTGCACGGGGTCTGAGGAGTTGGCCAACACGGCGTCGGGGTTTGGTGGGAATGAGAAATTAACCACCGAGACTCAGAGAGCACAGACGAACACAGAGGATAGGATCGCAAGGGCGCAAAAGCGCAAAGGCGCAGAGACGCAGAGAGCCAATGGCAAAAATGTATGAGATTGCCGTCACCGCTCAGCTCCCCGGTCGAGCTCTGGAGATGCTTCGTGAACGATTCAATGTTCGGGTTCACTCGGGCCCGACGATGCTTGAGGCTGAGGACGTCGCCGGGTGGGCCGAAGGCGCCGATGCCTTGATCACCCTCACTGCCAATCCGGTGACGTCGTGTGTGATGGATCAGTGCTCAGGGCTTCGAGTGATCGCCAATTGTGCAGTAGGTTTTGACAATATCGACTGCGCAGAGGCGAAAAGGCAGGGGATCTGGGTGACCAATACACCGGACGTCTTGACCGAAGCTACGGCTGATCTCACCTGGGCTTTGATCCTGGGGGTCACCCGAAGAATCGTCGAGGCGGATACCTTTCTCCGCGCGGGCAGTTTCAAGGGCTGGCAGTTGGATTTGATGACCGGGGCAGGTCTTCAAGGGCGAACCCTGGGCATCATCGGGTTTGGCAGGATTGGTCGTGCCGTTGCCAGGCGGGCCCCGGCTTTTGGCATGCGCGTGATGGCAACGCCTTCATCCTGGCCGACCGAAGCATTCGAGGATGTCATTTTTGCCGATGTCGAGACCCTTGTCAGTTCATCGGATGTTCTTTCGATCCACTGTCCTCTCAACGATCACACCCGGGGCATGCTGGACGAAGGCCGTCTCCGCCGGATGCGGCGAGGGGCCTTCCTGATCAATACCGCTCGAGGTCCGGTGATCGACGAGGCCGCTTTGGTCCGGGTCCTGGAGGACGGGCATCTCGGAGGTGTCGGCCTGGACGTATTCGCCCAAGAACCCGAGGTCCATGCCGGCCTTCTGGGTCGGAAGGATGCCGTTCTCTTGCCGCACATTGGTTCGGCAACCCGGGAGGCGAGGTCCGAGATGGCCGAACTGGCGGCCCGCAATGTCATCGCCGTCCTCGCGGGAGAGGAACCACCCAGCCCCGTCGTTCGAGGGCGTTGAAAATATCTTAACC
>CBDTUG010000102.1:0-6040 GCA_965363555.1 uncultured Thermoanaerobaculia bacterium | reverse complement strand
AAGTTCCCGCTGTACTAGAGGCCCGGCCGGAAACCCTCACACGGCTGCAAATCGCGAATGAGGGGCAGGACTGACGCGGCCCTCCGTCGCTGACCTTGTCTCCCAACCCCCCCTTGACAACTCAGGCACCATGCCTTAGATTGTTCTCAGGCAAGTTGCTTGAGGAGGTTCGAACGCATGACTTTCAAACCCAGGAACATCACGGAGACAGAGTTGGCCCTGCTGCGGTTGTTATGGAAAGGTAGCTCGTCGACGATCCGGGAATTGACGGATCACCTCTACCCCGACGGTACGCATTCCGAGTACGCCACGGTGCAGAGTCTGCTCGACCGGCTGGAGGCGAAGGACTGCGTTCGGCGGGAAAAGCGGGGTCGGCTCAACGTCTTCACCGCGACGATCAGCCGGACCGACCTGGTTTCGCGGCGGCTGCGTGAGACGGCTGACGCCCTGTGCGAAGGCTCCCTGGCGCCCCTCTTGTCGCACCTGGTTCGGGTGTCCGACCCGACTCCGGAGGAGGCCGAATCCCTGGCACGCCTTGTTGATCGATTGGCTGAAGAAGACGTATCAAAGACCGAGGTTCGCTGATCATGGACTCCTTCTTCCTTTCCGTGTTGAGCGGCGCATTGGTCGCCGCCGTACTTGCCGTCGTCATCATTCTGCTCGGTGTGCACCTGAAGCGACCGGCAGTGCTCCATCTCCTTTGGATCATCGTGCTCGTCAAGCTCTTTGTGCCACCGATCTTTGAGTTTGCACTGCTTCCGGCACCATCGGCTGTAGAGGTGACGGTTGAAGGTGTGGTCGCAGGAGTAGCCGGCGCTCCAGCCGAATTGGCCTCCTCAGAACTCGGAGTATGGACTGTGGTTGGGTGGTCGCTGGTGGCCTTGTGGGTGGCGGGCAGCCTCGCAGTTTTGGCCGTCACGTTAATCCGACTGCGCAGGTTCACTCGGATCTTGAGTCAGGCTCGTCCCGCCGATCAGGCCCTGGCCGAGAGAATCGACGCATTGGCCGTCGCCGTCGGTTGTTCACGGCGACCGCTGGCATTGATGACCGACGAGCCGATGTCGCCCCTGGTCTGGAGCACCATGGGCCGGCCCCGCCTGGTTCTGCCCCGGCAGCTGATGGCGAAGCTCAGCGACGGCCAACTCGACACAATCCTCGCCCACGAACTGGCGCATCTCAAGCGCGGTGACGACCGGGTCCGCTGGATCGAATTGGCCGCCCTGATCGTCTTTTGGTGGAACCCGACGACCTGGATTGCCTCGCGGTTCCTCAGGGACGCGGAAGAGGCATGTTGTGACGCGATTGTCGCCAGCACCCTGCCCACCCAGGTCGAGGATTATGCCCACAGTTTGGTGCAGACCGTCCGCCACCTGATGGCGCCGGAACCCTCACCCTTGGTTGCTGCGAGTGGCCTCGGGCGACCAGCTCTGATCGAAAGGAGAATTCGAACCATGTTTAACAAGAAAACCACCCTGCCCCTGAGTGTGCCGGCCCGGCTTCTGGTTGTTCTGACCGCTATGATTGTCCTCGGGCTCAGCCCGATGCTGACGGCTCGAGAGGGGGACGAAAACGTGCCCTCAACGTTCGATTACCCGAATTTTGACCAAAAAATTTCCCTTCAATTGCAAGACGCCGACATTCGTGATGTCTTTCAGACAATGAGCGCCGTCTCAGGAATCAAGTTCGAACTGACTTCGGAGGTCAGCGGAACGGTCACCGTTGATTGGAAGGACATCAGACTTGGTCCGGCGATCGGCGAGATCACTCATTCAAAAGGGCTGGACGCCATCATGTCGAGGACAGGTGTGATGTGGGTGGGGAAAGCAGAGACCTTGCAACAGAAAATATTTGAGATGGCCGGGAAAGAAAATCCCCCGACCACCTTCCCGGATCCCATGGTCGAAGGAGACCTCGAGGGAAGGCCACTCTACCGCTACGTCGAGGAAGGGAAGATTACCGAGCCGGAACGTATCGACGGCCCCAATCCACGCTATCCGGAGCAGGCCCGCAAAGAGGGCATCAACGGTGTCGTGGTCATGGAGGCTGTCATTGGTGAGGACGGCTCCGTGCGTGAGGTCGAGGTCGTGAAGTCCAACGCCCACGTATTGAGCGAAGCAGCGATCGAGGCAGTCGAGCAGTGGACCTTCGTGCCGGCGACCCTTGAAGGTGTTCCGGTGGCAGTCCGGTACCTTTTGACTGTGAAGTTCAATTTGCAATAGTTGTTTGAGGCCGAGTGAGCCGCTGTGTACGGTGTACCATCGGTGGATGCACAGAAGAAATCCCTTCAACGCCTCTGCTTTCCTCCCGACGAACCGTCAGGAAATCAAGGCTCTCGGCTGGGAGCAACCGGACATCGTCCTGGTCTCCGGTGACGCGTACATTGATCACCCATCATTTGCCGCGGCGATCCTCGGCCGTTGGCTAGAGAAAAACGGTTTTCGGGTAGCAATCCTCCCTCAACCTGACTGGCGTTCGGCCGACCCATGGCGAGAGTTGGGCCGGCCGCGCCTCTTTTACGGCGTCAGTGCCGGCAACATGGACTCAATGATCAACCACTACACGGCGGCCAAGAAACGACGCAACGCCGATGCCTACTCGCCGGGCGGCCGGATCAATCTGCGGCCTGACCGGGCGACGAACGTCTACGTGCAACGTTCACGCGAAGCCTTCAAGGGCGTGCCGGTGATTGCCGGTGGAGTTGAAGCCTCTCTCAGAAGGTTGGCGCACTACGATTACTGGTCGGACAAGGTGCTGCCCAGCATGCTCGTGACCTCCAAGGCGCACCTGGTTGTCTTCGGCATGGGGGAACGACCGATCCTCGAGATCGCGCGGCGGCTTGATGGTGGCCAGACTGTCGAAGACCTTCGGAACATGCGGGGCGTCGCTTACCTGCTGGGGAAAAATGAGAGCCTGCCGGACCACCGCTGGCAGGACTCTGCCGGTGACCACACGACCCTGGAGTTGCCGAGCCTTGAGGCCGTCGAAACGGATACGCAGTCTTTTGCCGTGGCGACGCGGATCATCCATCGGGAAACGAACGCCTTCAACGCCCGACGCCTGGTTCAGCCCCACGGCGACCGCCGAGTGGTGGTCAACCCCGCCGATCTTCCCCTGTTGACGCCAGAGCTGGACGTCCTCCACGATCTGCCTTATACACGGACTGCCCACCCACGGTACCGAGATCCCATCCCGGCGTGGGAGACGATCAAGCACTCGGTGCAGATCATGCGGGGCTGTTTTGGTGGCTGCACGTTCTGTTCAATTACTCTCCATCAAGGCCGACCAATTCAAAGCCGCAGCCAGGAATCGGTTGAGCGGGAGATCCGACATATTGCCGAAAGCCCAGGGTTCACGGGCCATATCAGCGATCTTGGCGGACCGACGGCCAATATGTATCGTATGGGCTGTTCCAAGCCTGAGGTCGAGGCGATTTGTCGTCGACCATCGTGTGTGCACCCGACGATCTGTAAGCTGTTGGATACCTCGCACAAACCGCTGATCGGCCTGATGCGCTCGAGCCGTCAAGTCCAAGGTGTGAAGAAGATCGACATCGCTTCAGGGCTCCGCATGGACCTGGCTCGGCAGGATGGCGAATACATCAACGAGCTGGTCGAACACCACGTCGGCGGCCATCTCAAGGTGGCGCCGGAACACTGCAGCGACTCCGTGCTCAACCTGATGAAGAAACCTCCACAAAACACATTTGAAGAATTTTCAAAGAAGTTCCGGGAAGCATCACGAAGGGTGGGCAAGGAACAGTTCCTGGTGCCCTATTTCATCTCCAGCCACCCGGGCAGCGGCGTCGACGAAATGATCGACCTTGCGTTATTCCTCAAGAAAAACGGCTACAAACCGCTTCAGGTCCAGGATTTCATTCCGGCGCCGATGGACGTCGCCACCTGCATGTACTACACGGGTATCGATCCCCACACGATGAAGAAGGTCTTTTCAGCGAAGAAGCTGACGGATCGAAAGGTGCAGCGGGTGCTGTTGCAGTTCTTCAAGCCCGAAAACTGGGCCGAAGTTCACCGGATTCTGGTTGAGGCAGGGCGCAAGGATCTGATCGGGTCCGGTCCGGGCTGCCTGATCTCGGCAAAGCCACCGCAAGGCGCCTGGCGGGGGGATGGGCCGAAAAGACGACGGGGCGAAGGCGGTCCCAGAAAACCAGGCTATCGCCACGCCGCGCGCAAGGGTTCGAAGAAATAGGAACAACTCAGAATCTGCGTCCCTGCATCTCTGCGTAAATTTCTTCGTCGAATGCGATTCCATTTCAGGGATGAATGATTCAGGTGCACCGGGCACACTGCCGTCCCAGCCAAACGCCCAAGACCAGCCAGACGACCGAAAGCGGGGCGGCGAGCCTGGCAAAGAACACGGTTCGGGCACCGCGGTCCGCAAAGGCCTGCGAAACGACCTCAGCCTGAAGGAAGTAGAGGAAGGTGGCGGTGACTGTGTAGAGCAGCATGAAGGCCGCGATGCCGAGCAGATAGGGTGATCCCGACCACGGCGGCAATTCCTTCGCCCAGACCGCCCCCAAGCCCACCCTCGTCGCTGGTGCGTTTATGGTGATCGATGCCCTCGCTGCAAAGACCTCCGGCCAGCGCCATGGCGTCTCTCAGGGGCCGGATGACGGCGTAGGCGGTGAAGATGGCAAAACCGTAGGCGCAGGCGAGGAGCAGGGCCCGAATTTTGGAATCCTCAACCCCGACCATGCTCCTGAGCAGGGCGCGTGCCCATCGCCTTATCACTGTCTCGTTCGAGTCGGTCAGCCTTTTCGGTTGTGCCAGGCGGCCAGGACCTTGGCTTCCTTGTCTGCTGCCAGTCCGGCTCGGGGCTTGGCTTTGCGATCTTCAGGCAGGGCATTCCAGTATTGGAGATTGGCCCTGGTGGTCTCTGCCAGGGGGCGAAAGGTCAGCCCCGCAGCCTTGGCCTTCTCAATGGACGCCGTCGAGAAGCCCGCTTCTTCTCCGACTGGCGGAACCCAGACGGTCATGTCCCTCCAGGGTTGTACCTCATGCTCGGCAAGGAAATCCGCATCGACCCAGGTGAATTTGATCTCGTTGTCGACCGTGGCCCGCATGCCGTAGAGCATGCCGCCGATCGTCATCGGCGACCGGGGACCGACGCCGTTGAAGGTGTCGTAGTTCTTGTCCTCGACCAGGCGGATGAACCACTCGCCGAGATCTCGACAGTCTATGAACTGCACAGGATCGTCCGGGTTGCCGGGCGCCATCACTTCGCCACCCTTGGCTACTCTCACGGGCCAATAGGTGAACCGATCCGAGTAATCGCCGGGACCGACGATCAGGCCGGGACGAACCACGATGCAGCGGCCGGGGAAGGCCTTGCGGGCCTCTTCTTCACAGCGGGCCTTGAGTCCACCGTAGTTCTCTCCCGTAATGTCCTTGGGCGTGTTGACCTTGGCCTCTTCTTCCGGAGACAGCGCCGCCGTTTGTGCACTTTCGTCTGCGCCAATCGTTCCAAACTCGGCATAGGCCGAGATCGACGAAGTGTAGAGGTAGGTTTCGGCCGAGGCCTTGAGCAGACCGGCCGAGGCCGTCACCCAGCGCGGGATCGAGGAGGTGTTGTCGATTACAACATCCCACCGGCGACCCTTGGCGACCTCGGCCTCGAGGGAGGATAGATCATCGTTGCGGTCGCCTTTGAGCTTCTCCATCAGGGGAAAAAGGTGGGTGTTGGTTTTGCCACGATTGAACAGGGTCAGGTGATGGCCGCGCGCCCTGGCATATTCGACCATCGGAGGTCCAATCAGGCCGGTGCCCCCGAGGACCAGGATCTTGAGGGCTCGGTCGGCCTTGGCGTGAGTCCCCGCCTGGGTCTCGGCCGTTGAGGCCAACCCGGCTCCGGCCCCCGCGAGAAGAGACAGTTGAACGAATTGGCGACGACTTGATTCCATCGGTGGTGCTCCTTCGGGTTCTATTGTACGGGGAACAAAAGCAGAGGTTCGGACGTAGTTTGACCGGCTCAAAAAATCCTCAGCACTCTCCCCCGTAGATGGTAGAGTTGTATCTAGCGAAAG
>CBDTUG010000101.1:0-6047 GCA_965363555.1 uncultured Thermoanaerobaculia bacterium | reverse complement strand
CGGGGTGGAGGGCCGCCAAGAGGTGGTAGAGACTTTAGACGCAGTGCACTAGAATGCGCCCTGTCCTGCCATTCGGCAGGCTTTTATTGCGAGGACCTTATGGAAGACTTCAGTTATACACCGTCAGTCATCGAGCCCAAGTGGCAACAGCGTTGGGCGGACGAACACGCCTTCAAGACGCCCACCGACCCTGAAGAACTCAGGTCGAAACCCAAGTACTACGTGCTGGACATGTTTCCCTACCCGTCGGGCGCCGGCCTGCATGTCGGCCATCCCGAGGGTTACACCGCCACCGACGTCATCGCCCGGATGAAGCGCATGCAGGGCTTCAACGTGCTCCACCCAATGGGCTGGGATGCGTTCGGTTTGCCCGGCGAGCGCGCAGCGGTTCGCGAGGGCAAGCACCCAGCAGAGATCATGACCAGAAACATCGACAATTTCCGGGGACAGATTCAGCGGCTGGGTTTCTCGTATGACTGGGAGCGCGAAGTCAACACCTCAAGCGTCGACTACTACCGATGGACCCAGTGGATCTTCCTCAAACTCTACGAAAGGGACCTGGCCTACATGGCGGACGAGCCTGTCAACTGGTGCCCCGCCCTGGGCACGGTCTTGGCCAACGAAGAGGTCAAGGACGGAAAATACGTCGAGACCGGCGATGTCGTCGAACGGCGCCTGATGCGCCAGTGGATGCTCAAGATCACCCTCTACGCACAACGACTGCTGGACGACCTGGACGATCTGGACTGGCCCGAGTCGGTCAAGGAGATGCAGCGCAACTGGATCGGCCGCAGCCGTGGCGCCGATGTGGCATTCAGTATCGACGGCTACGACCGCGATTTCACGGTCTTCACTACCCGTCCCGATACGCTGTTCGGCGCCACCTACTGTGTGCTGGCGCCCGAGCATCCCCTGGTGGCCGAGATTACGACCAACGAGCAACGAGAGGCTGTTGACTGTTACATCACCGAGGCCACCAACAAGAGCGATCTGGACCGCACCGATTTGGCCAAGACCAAGTCGGGCGTCTTCACCGGCGCCTTCGCCCTCAACCCTGTCAACGGACAGAGGATCCCGATCTGGGTCGCCGACTATGTTCTGATGTCCTACGGTACCGGGGCGATCATGGCGGTTCCAGGCCACGACGAACGCGACCACGAGTTCGCCAGAGCCTTCGACCTTCCGATCATCGAGGTCGTCTCCGGCGGTGCGAAACCAATCGAAGAAGAAGCCTTCACCGACTGTAACGACGGCGTTTTAGTCAACTCCTCGGGCAATCAAGGCCTCGACCTCAACGGACTCAAGGTGCCCGAGGCGGTCAATGCAACAATTGCCTGGCTCGGGGACAAGGAACTCGGCGAGGAAAAGATCCAGTTCCGCCTGCGCGACTGGCTGTTCTCGCGCCAACGCTACTGGGGCGAGCCCTTCCCCATCGTTCATACAGACGACGGCGAGGTCGTCCCGCTTACCGAAGATGCCCTGCCAATCGCCCTGCCGGCCATCGATCAGTACCGGCCCACCGAGGACGGTCGGCCGCCTCTGGCTCGTGCCGGCGACGACTGGCTGCGCGTGACCTTGCCCGACGGCCGCACGGGAACCCGCGAGACCAATACCATGCCCCAGTGGGCCGGCTCGTGCTGGTACTACCTGCGTTATCTGGACCCGACCAACGATCGCGAGGCGTGGTCCGAAGAAGCCGAGAATTACTGGATGCCGGTCGACCTCTACGTCGGCGGGGTCGAGCACGCCGTTTTGCACCTGCTCTACGTCCGTTTCTGGCACAAGGTGCTATACGACTGCGGCCTGGTTCACACCAAGGAGCCTTTCGAGAAGCTCTTCAACCAGGGCATGATCCTGGCTTACTCCTACCGCGACGAAGGGGGCAAGTACTACCACCCCGACGAGGTCAAGGAGAACGGTGGCGGGCATGTCACCCGTGAAACCGGCACTCCGGTCCATAGCCAGATCGAGAAGATGTCCAAATCCAAGCTCAACGTCGTCAACCCCGACGATGTGATCAACGCCTACGGCGCCGACGCCATGCGCCTGTATGAGCTGTTCATGGGACCACTCGAAGTCCAGAAACCCTGGCAGATGAAAGGCGTCGAAGGCGTCAACCGTTTCCTTCACCGGGTCTGGCGTCTCGTAGTTGATACAAAGACCGGTGGGCTCAATGCGCGCATCACCAACGATGCCGCAACCTCCAACGACGCTCTCAACCGGGTGCTTCACAAAACGATCAAGAAGGTCAACTCCGACACCGAGACCCTGCAGATGAACACCGCGATCGCCCAGATGATGATCTTCGTCAACGAGGCGACGACGGCCGAGACGCTTCCGCGAGAAATCCTCTCAGCCTTCTTACGATTGTTGGGTCCCTACGCCCCCCACCTCTGCGAGGAGCTGTGGTCAAAGCTGGACGGCGAAGAACTCGTGGCCCACGCCCCCTGGCCGACCCATGATGAGGCCCTTTGTCAGGATGATTTGATCGCCATCGTCCTCCAGGTCAACGGCAAGAAGCGCGAGGAAATCCAGGTCCCCAAGGATACGACCAAGGAAGACCTCGAGAGCATGGCCCTGAACTCCGACAAGATCCGCAAGTTCATGGAGGGTAAGGAGCCGCGGCGCGTTATTGTCGTACCAGGGCGTCTGGTCAACGTGGTGGTGTAGGCGCTGTCAGTTCTCAGCTATCAGCTATCAGTTGCCCATCCAGCTCGGTCGAGAAAAAGGAGTCATCGCATCGGTTACCTGAAATTCTCCAAGAGCCTGTGGCTGACGGCCCTGACGGCCTTCGCCGTCATTCACGCGGCACTGCCAGGCTCCGCCTCGGATCTTGAGGAACTACTAGCCCGGGAAGGCAAGACTCGGCTCCTGTCCGGAAATCATATCGAGCCGCTTTTCGACGGCCCCGAGAGCTTCGAACGGCGACTGGACCTGGTGCGCTCCGCCAGGCACCACCTCCTGATCTCAAGCTTCATTTGGAGGCGAGACGATTACGGCCTTCGTTTTCTCGACGCCGTCGCCAAGCAGATCCGGATGGTGGCGGACGCCGGCGGCCACCTTGAGGTCCTCGTCATCCTCGACGACGGAACGCCCCTCGCCTCCAACGACTTCTGGAGTTCAATTCGAAAACGTCTGCGATCAATCGGGGCCGAAGTCCGCTACTTCAACCCGCCCCGGTGGGGTTTGGTGCCGATTTACGGCGCACGGTTGCACGACAAGGTCGTCATCGCCGACGGCAGGGCGGCGATCGTCGGCGGCCGAAACTATTCTGATCACTATTTTGTCGACCACGGCCACTCAGTGTGGTTTGACGCCGATATTCTGATCGAAGGCCCTGCGGTCGAAGACCTCCAGATGCACTGGCTGAAATCCTGGGTCGTCCTGGGCCAAATGCGCAGTCTTAAACGTTTTTTCGCACCTCCCGAGAAGACCCTCGGAAAGATCCGGACCTTCTGGCAGACGGGAATATTCCCCAACGGCAACTCACTCCTGGAACCCTTTGCCGACCGTTCGTGGTTTCCCATACCTGACCGGCCCGGAAATATCGAGGCGGCAATTCTCTACGACAATCCCCTTGTCTGGGATCGGGCTCCAACCGTGGATGTGGTGATCGCCCTGGTCGAGGAAGCTCGGACCGAGGTCGATTTCGTCACGCCCTTCCCAAATTTTCCTCCTCGACTGATCGACGCGCTCCGGGCAGCAGTGAAACGCGGCGTTCGCATTCGTATTCTGACCAACTCGGAATCCAGAGCCGTTCGTGGTGGCATCTACTGGCGCAGTCTGCTCCCGGCAATCCTGACCCTGGGAGAGATTGGGGTCGAAGTCTGGGGTTGGGCTGCGGGCGACGGAGATGAAAAAGCTGTCGAAGCCCTGAGATCGTGCAACCCATCCAGGGGACCCTTTACCGGCCTGCATGCCAAGCTCTTCCAAGTGGACGGCCGAATCGCAATCGTGACGGCCTCCAACTTCAACGTGCGATCCACCTGGTACAACACCGAGGCCGGAGTCCTGGTCGACGACCCCTCGACTGCGGTCGAGATCCGGTCGACCATCGACCGATTGACCGGAATCACACCGCTGATCCTCGACTGCCACGACGGCCGACCCCTCACCCTCGGCAGTCCTTCCCTCTTTTTCGACGACGCACAAAGGGAAAAAATCAAACAGGAACTGGGGGCTTCGGCCGCCAAGATCGAAAGCTACGGACCGGCGTTCTGATGCTAGCCCGCATATCTCAACAGGTTCCTACTGCGGCCGGCGATGCACCACACCCAGCGGTGTTTTCTCGCCTCGGGGTGCTCAACGGACTGCTGAGTACGCCTCCGCGCCCCTCGGGTCGAAAACCCCACTGGGCACGGCACCTCACCGGCCTCGCAACGAAACCTGGTGAGATATGCGGGCTGGCCCGAGTCATCGCCTTCCTTGTGTTCCTGCCCGCGTTGGCATCTGTTGTCTCCGGCCAGGAACGCATCGACATCACACGCTGGCACGAGGAGCACCCCGTAGCCCAGGCCGGCGAGAACCCGGATCAGCGCCTTCGCTTGGGTCTCTACCCCCGGCTCGGCGCCGTCATCGGAATTCCCAACGGACTTGCCGGCACTTTCCAGATCTCCCTCTCCTTCCAACGCCCCCAGAGCTACAGCCTGTACGTCGGAGCCGGCTACGAGTACGGCCCCGCGGTCGAAGGCGGTAATCTGACCCTCGGCTGGGGCGGCGTGCGCGAGGCGCCTGCAACCGTTCGCCAGAACGGATTTTCTGGGGCATTTCTTCGGTATCGCAACTGGGACTCGGACGACCACGGTGAACACCACGGCCTGTCTGTCGGTCTGGAGTCCGGTCTCGGCGCCTTCGGTCTGGTGATGGAGTTAGGCGTGGCACGCTCGCAGCAAAATCATTGGATCCCGGTCGCGCGGCTGAGCTTCAGCGTGGGCAAAGCGTGGCTTTGGGTGAAATAGGCTGGGAAGCTGGAACGCTGGAACGCTGGAACGCAAGAAAGGCAGGGGCTGGAATCCATCGCCCGAACCCGGTCGCCGCCTATTATCCCTGTCCCTCCAACACCTGCTCAACCCCTCAATTGACCCCGGTCAAGGCTCCTGTGTCACAATAAAGTCACAATACTCGAGAACGCAGGCTGAGGCCTGAAAAAGGGGGAGTTCATCATGAGGAAAGTTGTTCTTTTCGTTGCGGTCGCCACAATCATCGTCGGTTCGGCCCTACCCGTTTTGGCGGTGTCTTCGGATTGCGAAGACTGCCACGCCACGATTTCGCCGTTGATGGTCGAGGATTTCAACCGCGGCATCATGTCGAAGACCATGACCTGCGCCGACTGTCACGGCGAGGAACACACCTCGGCCGATGACGCCGAGAAGGCCAAACTCCCGACGATCGCCACCTGCCAGGCCTGCCATGAAGAGCAGGCCGAACAGTATCTTGCCGGCAAACACGCCAAGGGCCTCCTGGCTATTGAGGTCCTACCTTTCACCCACGGTCAACCTGACGCCTACATCGAGGGTCAGAAGGGCTGCGGCGGCTGCCACACTGCGGGCATGCTCGATGAAGAGAAAAGACAAAGTGAAGCCCGTCAGTACCACAAGTACGGCATGGACTGCCAGAACTGCCATACTCGCCACGCCTTTTCCAAGGCCGAAGCCCAGGAGCCCGAGGCCTGCATGACTTGCCACATGGGCTTTGATCACCCGCAATGGGAGATGTGGTCCTCTTCCAAGCATGGTGTTGCCTATTTGTTGGATCGGGAAACCCATCGAGGACCCAAATGCCAGGACTGTCACATGGCTGAGGGAAACCATTTTGTACGCACGCCTTGGGGATTCCTTGGGGTAAGGCTCCCTGAAGAAGATGAAGAGTGGATGGGTTACCGGGCCACGATCCTGATGGGTCTCGGCGTGCTCGATGCCGAGGGCCAACCGACGCCGCTGCTCGACGTCGTCGTCGCCGGCGACATGGCCCGCCTCGATGCAGAGACCTTCGCAGCCGAACGCAAACGCATCACCGATGTCTGCGGCAAGTGCCACTCGCCCAGTTAC
>CBDTUG010000100.1:0-6073 GCA_965363555.1 uncultured Thermoanaerobaculia bacterium | reverse complement strand
TGTGGGCATCACGTTTCCTCAAGCATGAATCAGGTGAACAAGAGAAATGAGCTTCCTGCCTGCAGGATCTCACGGGAAATTTGCCCAGGTTTCCCATCGGCCTAACTGCGCCCGACTGCCTCCTTCTCCTTTAATCCTTTTGGTTCCTTATCTGACGATGAACGCGTCTCTTTGTACACTTCCACGGCCTCGCTATCTCTGCTTTCGATGGTCGTTCTCTATCAAATGCCTGGCTCTGCTTGGTATTCTGTTCCTGTCCGGAGGGTTGGTCGGTGAAGCCTATGCGACCAGCTACGAGCGGCAGCGCGATTCTTTCCTGAGTGCGGTTGCCCTGGTCGAGACCGGGAACAATCCACGTGCCGTTGGCAGCAAGGGTGAGCGGGGGCTCTACCAGTTCACCCGTCAGACATGGACGCAGCATACGAAGCAAAGCCACTACAAGGCCCACGATCCGTCGTATTCGCAGGTCATTGCGAAGAAACACTACGACTGGCTCTATCAGAATCTCACCCGCAAGGGTTACCCGGCCAGCCCATACTGGATTGCGGTGGCCTGGAATTCCGGGCTCAAACGCACGACCACGGGTCGGGCTCCGGGGATGTCGCGCCGTTACGCGGAACGAGTGACAAATCTCGTCTTTGACGATCAGCGACAATTGCTTGCGATGAATCAGCGTTCGGCCCGGCAAACGGCGCGTTAAACACCTGCCGGACTGATCGGACGATCGCGAACGGCCGAAGGTGAATTCATTTCCCTTCGGTTTTCCTCTGTACAGATCCAATCCGTCCATCCTGTGGAGGCCCATCGGTGAGGCAACTGACCTGGATCCGTCATCGCGATCTCGACAGGGCGGGGATCGATTGCATGATCTGATTTTCGCCCCCGGATTATGGAAAAGACACCGACACCACTGGAACAGATCGTCGATGCGACGGAGGCATTCGGCTATCGGCCCTCCTGGGACGAGTATTTCATGGCGAATGCCTTCCTTATCTCGACCCGGTCGATCTGCGAACGGCTTCAGGTCGGCTGTGTGGTCGTCACCTCGGGCGATCAGAAGAACCGCATCGTGGCTGCCGGATATAACGGTTTTCTTCCAGGGACCCCCCATACTTCGAGGATCCGCGAAGGTCACGAGCAGGCCACCGTCCATGCCGAGCAGAACGCGATTGCGGATGCGGCCCGGCGCGGAATCAGCCTCGAAGGCTGCACGGCCTACACCACCCATTACCCGTGCATCAACTGTGCGAAGATCCTCGCCGCTGCGGGGATCCGGACGATCAAATATCACGTCGATTACCGAAACGACGAATTGGTGCGGGACATTCTGGTTGAAGCCGGTGTGGCCATCATCAGATTGTAGAGGATCGCATGAGTCGTCGTATCCATCCCAAGCAGGACCTTGCCGGTTCGCTGCTCCTTGCGCACCCCGGCATGATGGATCCCAACTTCCGCCGCACGGTCGTGCTTTTGTCCGCCCACAGTGATGATGGTGCGCTTGGCGTCGTCTTGAATCGTCCGGTCGGGAAGAGCCTGGGGGAATTCGGAGGTGAATTTTCGGAAGGCCTGCTTTCCGAGATCCCCGTTTTCACCGGTGGTCCGGTCAGGGACAAGCAGATCATTCTCTCGGCTTGGCATGCCGAGAGCTCTCTGGGCATGTTTCGATTGTATTTCGGGATCGATCCGGAGAAGGCGAAGGAACTGATCGCCGCACCCGAGGACTTGGACGTGCGAGCATTCGTCGGTCATGCGAGCTGGGGCGAGGGTCAATTGGAAGATGAGCTCGAGCAAAACGCCTGGATCGTCAGTCCGGTGGCCCCCGATCTGATCAACCAGCTCGAGGGAGTCGACCTCTGGCGGACGATTCTGGGGAATATCAGCCCGGAGATGAGATTCCTGGCCGATGCACCCGACGATCCGTCGAGGAACTGAGGCCTGTCGATTGCGGATTTGAACGAATGCGGCTGGTGCGACACGCGTCACCCGAAGGGTTGCGTAGGAGAGGCTTTATGCCTCGATGCCCAGCGTGATCGAGGCGTAAAGCCTCTCCTACAATACCTTCACTGAATCTTTAACCCATCATTTCACGCTTGATGGTCCACCAGTGGGTTGCGATCGATTCCGGATGACCTGTCGGTGAATTCAGGGGGTAATGTCTGATTTAACCCCTTGACAGACGGGGATCTGGTCTTTGTTTTCGGCTGTTTATGAAAGTTGTATCCTCTCTCAAGAGTGCCAAGGGCCGCCACCCGGATTGCCAGGTTGTCCGTCGGAAGGGCCGTTTGTACGTTATCTGCAAAACCAACCCGCGCTTCAAAGCACGCCAAGGTTAGTCCATCCAATTTCTCCCGTTGTGAAAGACAAGATTCATCCCACCTTCAATCCGGTCTGTTTTATTGATGTGTCTACCGGAAAGAAATTCCTTACCCGTTCGACCATGAAATCGAATCGGAAGGAAAAAATCGATGACGTTGAGTATTTCGTGGTCGTTCGTGATGTGACCGCGGATTCCCATCCCGCTTACACCGGCGAGAAACGCTTCGTGGATACCGCCGGTCGCGTCGAGAAATTCCAGACGAAGTTTCGTCGCCAACGAGTAAAGTAGGTTCCAACCGACTTGTTCTCACTTTCAAGCCCCTGGCCTCAGCCGGGGGCTTTTTTGTGGGTGGGTGTCGCGCGATAGAGATTGTCGAGGCTCAGACCCACTCACATTGTGGCCGTGATGAATTGGCCGACGACGATTCCGATGGCCTGGACGTTCTTCTTTGCGGTGGTCACTCTCCTTGGGGCGGTGGCGGCGTCCGTCCATGCCGTCCTTTACAAGCGGGACTCTCGTGCGGCAATCCTCTGGGTCGGCTTCATCTGGCTGGCGCCGGTCGCCGGGTCGATTTTTTATCTGCTTTTCGGAATCAACCGGATACGTCGCCGGGCAACACTGCTACGAGGGGCGGAACGACGGACGATCGGTCCTCCCGCGGAGGATGTTGAGGTCGAACCTGAGATCACTCCACATACCCGTCAGTTGGCCAACCTGGCTTGTCTCGTGGGCTCGGTGACGAACCTGCCATTGACCCGCAGCAATCGGATCGTACCGCTGGTCACCGGTGACGAGGCTTATCCGGCCATGCTCGAAGCCATCGAATCCGCCCGGGAATCCATCACCCTCGCCACCTATATCTTTGATCGCGACTCGGTCGGAGTGAGATTTGTCGATGCACTGAAGGCCGCGGTCGAGCGAAACATCGAGGTCCGGGTGCTGGTTGACGCCGCTGGTGCGCGGTATTCTTTGCCCTCAATTGTCCGCGTGCTGGAAAAGGCGAATATCCGGGTGGCTCGCTTCCTTCCGACTCTTGTCCCGCTCAAGAATATCACAATCAACCTTCGAAACCATCGGAAGATCCTTGTGGTGGACGGCTCGATCGGCTTCACCGGCGGCATGAACATCAGGGAGGGCAACTGCACAGGTCCGGATGGAGGATTGCGCATCCGCGACACCCATTTCCGGATCGAAGGTCCGCTGGTTTCTCAGATGCAGGCGGTTTTTGCCGACGACTGGCAGTTCACAACGGGCGAAGCGCTGCAAGGGCATCCATGGTTCGCGAAGCCCAAACGGGTTGGTGGTGTCCTGGCCCGGGGAATTGTTGACGGACCGGATGACGATCTCGGCAAGTTGAGGTGGACCCTCCTGGCGGGACTTTCGGCGGCCCATGAGACGGTGCGCGTTGTGACGCCCTATTTCCTGCCCGACCAGGCGCTGATTTCGGAACTGAACCAGGCTGCGATGCGAGGAGTCAAGGTCGATATCGTGGTGCCGGAAAAGAACAACCTGAGGATTGTTCAATGGGCCTCCATGGCTCATCTCTGGCAGATTCTGCAGCGCGGTTGCCGGGTCTGGTTTACCCCTGGGGGGTTTGACCATTCGAAGATGTTCGTGGTCGATGGCCATTGGAGCATGATCGGCTCGGCCAACTGGGACCCCCGCAGTCTGCGATTGAATTTTGAATACAACGTCGAGTGCTATGATGCCAAGTTCGGCGCGAGACTTGACCAGATGATCGATGCCCGCATCGCCGAGTCACGGCAGATCACCCTGGAGGATGTCGATGGGCGATCGTTACCGGTCCGTCTGCGCGATGGTGTGGCGAGGCTGTTCACCCCGCTGTTGTAGCAGGCTGGGCCTGCGGAGACTGAGGGAACGAAGATTGAAGATCGCCGAAAAGTCTCAACAAAGGTAGGGCGGGGCCAGTCCACCCGCCGCCCTGAGGCAGGAAAGTTTTCCGGGACGTCCACTAGTCCTTCAGTTTTCTCTTTGTTCCTTCGGCTACGAGGAGTCGGTCGGAGGCTTCGATCAGGTGTTTAGTGATGGAGGTCGCGGCCGCGCTGTCGTTGATCAGGCTGCTGGCCATGGTCGGGGTGATCTCGCTCTCCCGGACCAACTTATCGATCGTCCCATTGGTCAACATATCCTGTTCCTGCAACTGGAAGAGGAGTTCGTTATTCCTGGATCGTACCACCATTATGTTGCTTTCAGCGGTTAATAAAGCCGCGGCCCTGAGGTATTGAGCGAGATTGAATCGGATCAGATTGTACTGGTCGCGCATTCCCTTATTGTCCGATACCATGTAATTGTTCAGATTCGGCCGCATCTGGGAAAGGTCTTTGACGATCTCGGCCGACAATCGGCAGGCGACCCGGATTGCGTGGACCCGCTCCATCTGTTTCTCCGAAAAATTTGATTCGGTCGGGGCGCGGGTGGCAAAATCGACGATCGCGCTGTAGAGTATCTTGATGCCTCTATAGTATTTATCGGACACGTTGATGTCCATGACCTCGGTCGAGTCTTCGACCACCTCGTGCAGGTCGCGGTCGGACAGGATGTCGGTCCGGTGGAGATTGATACCGTGGGCCACGATCTCGAAAACGTTGCCGTAGAGATGTTCGGTCTCTTTGCGCAGGACTTCCATGGCTGCGTCGGGCAGGGCGAGGGCCGATTCCACGAGAAAGAGCGGTTCGATCAGGACCCCTTCCACCTCTTCGCCGGGTTTGTCCTTGATCCGGCGTTCCAGGAAGACAACCAGCCGTTTGATAAACGGTGTCATAACGGCCACACCCAGAACATTGAATACGGTGTGAAAGGTCGCGAGCCGGAGGGTCCAGTTATCCGGGCTGATACCCGCGAGGTCGGACAGCCCGTCGACCAGCCCCTTGATCGGGACAATCAGGATGATGGCGATGGCTCCGGTCACAAAGTTAAAGATCACGTGAGCCCAGGCCAGACGTTTGCCTTGAACACCCGCACCGAGGGAGCCGATCAGGGCTGTGACGGTGGTGCCGACGTTTGAACCGATGGCCAGGGCGAGGGCGTTGTCGTAGGTGACCTGGTTGGCAGCCAGCGCGGCGATGGTGATCATCAGAGTCGCGTGGCTCGACTGCATGACCACGGTTGCGCCCATGCCAAGCAGGGTGAAGACAATCAGGCCGAGGAAACCAGGTATGGCGTACTGGGAAAGGTCGAAGGACTCACTGAAGACACTGAATCCCTCCTTCATGAAATGGATCCCGAGGAAGACAAATCCGATCCCCGCCAGAAGATTGCCGATGCCCTTGATCGCAATCTTCTTCTGAAAAAGCAGGATAAGCCCGAAAACGATCATGGGCATCGCGAACTGGGCGATATTCACCTTGAGCCCGAGTCCGGCCATGAGCCATGCGCCCGTGGTGGTGCCGATATTCGCTCCAAACACGATGCCGATCCCGGCGGTCAATGTGATCAGGCCCGCGGTCAGGGAGGAGATGGTGATGACCGTGACCAGCGAACTCGACTGCATCAACGCGGTGGCGGTGAAGCCGACCAGTTGGCTCTTGAAGATATTGTTGGTCGAACGCGCCAGAACATCCTTGAGCACCCCTCCGGTCAAAGCGGCAAAGCCCTGCTCCATGAAAAGCATGCCAAACAGAAAAATCGCCACACCCGCGGCAACTGTCTGGAATGCCCGATCCGTGACCATGGCATAGCCAAGGGCCAGAAGAATCAGGGTAAGAAGAATTTTCTTAATCACGGAGGGTTGGAAAA
>CBDTUG010000099.1:0-6080 GCA_965363555.1 uncultured Thermoanaerobaculia bacterium | reverse complement strand
AAACGGAGACCCAGGTTGCGAGGTTGTGATCAGTGGCACCCGTTCTATCCGTTCCCCGTCGAGGGTTCCATCAGGGTGGCGTACAAATCCACGGAGATCTTCAGCGATGGCTTCGAGTCCGGCAACACCAGCGCGTGGAGCGGGGTGGGGGAGTGAGGGGAAGAGGAGGAGTTCTCTCATTCTGTGAGCTCTCGGGCCCAGGACTTGACGCCCATTAATGAGGCACTATATTCGAGGGGCTGGATTCGACATAACCCAATGCCAGAGGAGGTCACCGTGCGGAATACCCACGAGTCCTTGATGAATGTGGTTTTGGTCGTGGCATTGCTGCTCCTGCTGACCGGTGTTGCGGCCAGCCAGGAGACACTCCGAGTTTTCGTGACCTCGGTGACAGGAAACGGTGACCTCAGCACCTGGGACAACGCCAATGCTCTCAGCGGTCTCGCTGCTGCCGATGCGGTATGTCGCGCACGCGCCGATATTGGCCTCCTGGATAATCCGACCCAATTTGTTGCCTGGATGTCGGACTCCTCCAACGACGCGTACTGCAGAATCCACGGCCTGTCCGGTCTGAGATCGGCGAACTGCGGCGAGCCCAACCTGCCGATCTATGCCGGAGGTTGGATCCGAACCGACGGGCTCCCCTTCACCGGGAACATCGGCGATCTGGTTGAGCCTGCTGAGGCCAGTGCCGTTCTCTATCCGGTCCTGCTGGATGAATTTGGCAACCCCGCCGAGGCCTACTACTTCACCGCAACCGATGCGGATGGAGAGCTTTCCGGCTCGTCCACGGTTACCTGCTCCGAATGGACCGCGGCAGATTCTCAGATGGTGGCGTGTGGCAGCTCCACCCGCACGACCTGGAGCTGGTCCTTCTCGGCCACCTCGACGTGCTCGTCCCTGAGGGCATTGCTTTGTTTCGAGATGGGTTGGGTGCCTACACTACCCCCGTATAAGAGCGGCGGAGCCCTCGCATTCGTGACCAGCACCGATTGGACCGGCAACCTGGGTTCGTGGCCGGAGGCCGGTGGAGCAACCGGTCTCGCTGCCGGTGATGCGATCTGCCAGTACCTTGCCACCGAAGCCGGTCTCGACGCGCCGAGCTCATTCTTGGCATGGCTCTCCAACTCGACCACCGACGCCATTGACCGTTTCAGCTACGACGGACCATGGATCCGCGTCGACGGCGTAAAGATCGCGGACAACCGCGCCGATCTCGTCGATGGAGAGCTGCTCTCGGCATTGAATGTGAAGGAAGACGGAAAGTACCTCGGCAACTACGGAGCCTGGACTGGAACTTCCACGTCGGGACTGGGCACCGGTGACCACTGCGATGGATGGACCAGTGCAGATCCCGCGATGAACGGCACCCGAGCTATCGTCAACGCAACCGACGCGAATTGGACCGAAAAAAACGCAATGGAATGCTCGGACGGTGGGATGCGCCTTTACTGCTTCTCTCAGATCGCCACCGTGATCTTCGTCGATGGTTTCGAGTCCGGGGGATCGACGGCTTGGACACTTTCGGTGGGAGGGTCGTGAGCTGTTGCTGACAGACGTTCTCAGGACGAAACCTGGGTCACCCTTTCCAACGTTTTGGCCCGTATCAAGCCGAGATGATATGCTATTTACGAATCGCTGAAGCAGACGCAAACGGGTCCTTCGAAGCGGATCCTTTGAGGGAGTATTGGCGATGAAATACACATTCAACGTCGTGTGTCTGGCCGGCTTGGCTGCTTTCTTGATCTTTGCTGCGGGAACCGTGGAACCCAGCTATCTCTACGCACTGAGAGCGGAAGCGACCGGCAATCAGATTCTTGGATTCGAGGTGAATGAGCAGACCGGGGTCTTAACGCCGCTGTCGGGTTTTCCAGTCGCAACCGGCGGTGACCATGCAGTGGGCGTTTTCCGGGAAATGCTCTTCTACTCCGAGGCACATGGGCGCCTCTTCGCCCTCAACAGCGCCTCGGATACGGTGAGCGTGTTTGCCGTCGATCCCAACACGGGCGGACTATCCGCTCTATCCTATAGCCCGATCTCCGTGGCGGGAGGGGGCTCCTGGCGTTGTCTCGCGGTGCATCCGAGCGGATCGCCGCTGGTGGTCGGCAACGCCGGGTACACCACGGTGGCTAGCTATGCGCTCACCAACAGCACGGCGACGGCAGCTGCCGGCAGTCCCTTTGACAGCGATGCGTACAGCTATTCCATTGTCTTCAGTCACGATGGACAGTACCTTTACGCCGGGTCCGCCGTCACCGGCACCCTCGCAGGCTTTCAGGTCAGTCCAGCAACCGGTGTTCTCAGTGCCCTCGCCGGCTCCCCTTTTGATACCGGATGGGTTGATCCGGGGGGAGGCGACCTAGGCGTCAGCCAAGGATTTGCAGTCGATAGCTCCGGGCGCCTGTTCATGATCTTCTTCGACCCCACAGATCTGCGGGCCTTCACCACCTCTTCAGGGTTTTCCACCGGCGTCAGCGGCAACCCATTTTCGTCTGGATTGACCGGCGGCAGCGACGGGTTGCTTCACCCGGAGGGGTTCTACATGGTCGCTGACATGTACGGGGACCGTGTCGGGGTGTATCGTGTCGGCGGTTCAGGATCCGGCACGACCCTGTCAGCCGTGCCCGGCTCCCCCTACACGACCGGTGGTTCCGACCCGAGAATGCTGGCTTTTGACGAGGCAGCAGGGCTGCTCTTCGTTTCCCACGAATCATCACGGAACATCACCACGTTCAAGGTCAACGCGACCACCGGAGGGTTGACAAGCCTCAGTCTCCAGTCGGCCGATAGCCTCGGAACCACTGGCGCGATCTGCGGCCTTACACACGTCACGCCGCTGATCTTTGCTGACGGTTTCGAGGCCGGCAACACCGGCGCCTGGTCATCCGCGACGCCGTAATCTGAAGCTGGTGCCTATTATCGGTGCCAGGTCCGCAGTTCCGCAGTTATTTTCGCGCCAGGCAGGTGGGCTGCTTCCGCTCCAATCGAGGTGTACCCACTATGGTACGGAATCAGACCACCGCAGGACGTTGCCAGTTTCAAATCCGTCAGCGAATATAACGTCCAACGTTCCGGAGAGCGCATCGAGGCCGAGCTCAGTCGTGACTGGTTCAAAACCTCTGATCAGGAAATCATTGGGCATGTGGGCACCGCTCGCGTACCACATGGCATCGCCGTCGACAAACAGGGGCTCTTTGTTGAAGAGAATTTCTGGTGAAAACTCGATGGCTGCAGTCTCACCCCTGCGCCCTGCGGTTGCTGCGTCGAGCCCGAAGTCAACCCCCCGGGATGGAATACCTGCGGGAACGGAGGCCGGGAAGAGATCGGCTTGCTTTGCCACACTGGTGCCTTCGCGAGCTGATAACAGGTCACCGTCGAGGATTGGTACGGAGAGACTATCTAGTGTGAAAGTGCCTTCCACAGAAAACCAGATGTCGATCCCAGACCTGGTCAACTCCTGTGAGAAGGCCAAGCCGCCAGGGACCCCTTGTGTACGGAAAAGCTCGAGCACGGCCAGGATATTCTCTTCGTCTCCAATGAAATGCACGGCATCGAGGCCGATGTCATATGGAATCGAAAATTTGAACGTGAGCTCGGCGTTGGGAATGACGACCCCGCTTGTGATGAGGAGGTCACCTGCCGTGAATTGCGTCTCGGTCTGGCCGTTGTTAGGGCTGTCGATCTCGGTTGAGAACGCGACGATGTAACCGTCGATGTCGATCACGTCTACCGCGTCAAGCCCAAGGTCGTCCTTGGCGACAATGTCGAAGTTGAGCAGGAGATCCTCGTTTCGTGCGCACACGGCTGTGGGGTGGCTTGTCAAAAGGTCGCCCGCAGAAATTACCGGATTCCCATCAGGCGGCTCCGGTCCTCGAGTAATGAAATCCTCCTCTGTAGAGAAGGCAAAGTTCGTACAACGAGCCAACTGGTCCTTTCCGACCTGGGCAGGAGATGTGATCGCAAATAAGCTCAGGCAGCAGGTGAGCACCCCGATGATGACGAAAGAACGGTCGAGCTCTGACATGGCTTGCTCCTTTTCCTCTGCTCTTGTTCTCAGCGACCAGGCTCGGGTGCGGAGCTATAGAGAGCATCCAGGCCCACAAAATCTGCTCGTACCTCCAAGGTCAGAATCATCTCTTCATTCGTGATCTGAATGCCTGGGATGCCTGAGAGCAGCACATCGCCGTCGGTGAAGCCGGTAAGGTGAACGATTTCTGTCGAAAATAGGATGGCTGTTTCCTTACCGTCGCGGCTGGAGCTCGCTGCGTCCAGGCCATAATCCGCGCCACGTGTCGGGATGCCGGCTGGGACTTCAGCAGGAAGAAGTGTGCTGTTGGCCGCAACAATTGTGCCGAAGCGGGCTGAGAGCAGGTCGCCATCGAGAAACAGGGGCGCATGGACCGGCCGGGCGTTCTGCTCGGTCGAGAACCAGATGTCCATCTGATGCTCCGCGAGCATGCTGGAAAAAGCTTCAGGCTGCGGCATGTTGACCGTGATGTTGTTAATAAATTCGATGATGTTCGGCACGGTGCCGACGAAGTGCACCGCGTCGAGACCCAGATCGGGACCGTCAGAGGTAGCAAGAAACGAGTAGGTGAGTCGGTTGTGAGGAATTGCAACTCCGCTGGTGATCAGCAGATCACCGGCGGAAAATTGGCCTTGAGTGGAGCTGTTGAGCTCGGTGGAAAAGGCGATATATGTTGGATCGAGGCTGATGATGTCGACCGCATCGAGGCCGAGATCGACGGTGACGTCAAAGGGTTGCATGAAAAAGCTGTTTCGCGCGCACAGGGTGGTGTGGGTTGTTGGGGTGAAGCTCAGTCCGAGAAGGTCGCCGTCGGAGATGACCGGATTGCCGTCCGGAGGCACCGGGCCTTGGGTGACGAAGTCCTCTTCGGTAGAGAAAGCGAACTCCTGACAGCCGGAAAGATTCTGCGCAACCAGCTCTGGAGTAGCAGCCACTAAGGTCAGAACCAACCCTATGACAGCAGGTATTCGCGCGATAGACCTATTCATTTCGTCCCCCCTTTTCCGGCCCTACTAACAGATTCGTCGGTAGCGATCAGAGTCTCCGCACTGTTCTTCATCCCAAAAGGAATGTTGTCCTAGCTCATTGTGGCTCCTATTGTGCAATCTAGGGCTTGAAATATCAAGAGCCAGTGAGAGGGATCACACAATGTCTGATCAAGAAAGGTGGCACCCATGATCATTCCCAATCCATCTGTTGAGAAGATGAACACATCAGAATCCAGTTGTTGTCACTGGTCTGTCTGAGCCTTACCTTACGTAATAGGAGAGATCAAAGGGAAACGGATGGCAGGGCAGTGCACGCCTTTGGAGTGACGGGTCGGTCCCAATGTTGGTGTGCTGTGCTGTACATCGGAGTTCGGGGGTGCGTCGGTGGTTCCGGTTTACCAGGAGATTCTCTGAGGAGTCGAACAGTGAATTGAGCCGAACGAAGCAAGTGTAAGATGCGCTTGGGAAGGAGGGCCTGGGCGGGTCGACCCTTGAAAGGAGATGAGAAAATGAAACGACGCTTTCTCTTTTTGGCCTGCGGTGTTTTCTTCATTGTGGTCTTTGGCACTCCGGTGGCGAACGCGCAAAATCTTCTGATGAATCAGGAAATCGACGTTGAAATCAGACCTTGGGAGGTGGCGGTAGGGACCGCGGAATGGAACAGTTTTGACTACCTTGGAGCCGGCGACTCCGGTTCGATTCTGGCGATCACCGGATCTGAGGGCGCCTCCCTTGTCTCCGAGTGTGTCTCAATCCTGCCCGAAGAAAATTATGAGCTTTCTGGTGAATTCTGGGTTGCAAGCCCTCAGACAGGAGGGATCTTGCTTCAGGCCATTTGGTACGACGATCCGATGTGCACCAATTCCGTTGCAGCTACTGGCTCGAATAACCATATATTTGCATTCGATGCATGGTTTCTCAAATCGGTCGCGTCGATATCGCCCAGCGAAGCAAAGTCGGTCGTAATCGTCATCAGAGTTTTTTCAACAACTGGATCTCCGATCAGCGTCTATGGTGACCATTTTGTGTTCGAGGGTGAACCGGGACCGCGGATCTTCGCCGAC
>CBDTUG010000098.1:0-6099 GCA_965363555.1 uncultured Thermoanaerobaculia bacterium | reverse complement strand
AAGGGGTCCTCGCTGTTGTCGTGTGAGGAGACAGAGCTCTGCTTGCGGATGGAGCGCGGTGGTGGACGCATCGTGTACGTCCCAGATGCCAGGGTGCGACACCTGACGGTGGCCTCAAGGTTGACGCCGAAGTGGATGAAAGAACGGTTTGAGGCCCAGGGGGCTTCGGAGGCAATCGTCAATTGGCAACATGGATTTCTGAAGGGACTTGGTATCGGATTAAGGGGATATTTCAGGAACTGGGTGCAGGCCAGGCGAGAGCGCCAGTACTCAAGTCTCCTGTTTTCCCAGTGCCAGTGGTGGGCTCTGGTCGGATATCTCAAGGGCATTCCCCACGCCATTGTGAAAACCCCACTCTATCGTCCATTGGTGCCGACCGAAAAGCCAGCAGCGTGGCAACCATTCGGTTAGTCGGCTTCTTCGTAGCCCCGAAGAACGGTTCTGAGTCGCATTGGGAGGCACAGGGTGGGTCGTGATTCAGGGAATGAGGCTGATCGACGTGGTTGATTGTTCCTCGGGGGCGGACCGCCGCTGGTACCGACCGGCTATCGCCGCCGTTGTTGCCGGCTGGGGATTGTTGGCGGTCGCGACGGTGGATATCCGGGGTTGGTGGTTCACGGAAGTTCCTACAATTCGCGCAGGGCGCCTCACTTTCTTTGACATGCTGGTTGACAGAGCGGCCAACGGTCACTGTCCATTATATTTTTCCGGGTCGTGGCTTTTGCAGCGTGGGGTCGGGGAGCACACAGTCTGGCTGAGACTTCCTGCGGTTCTCGCCGGCCTGATTGCACTGGTTTTGTTAGCCCGGTTGGCTCAAAAGACGATCGGGCCTTCCGGCAGCCTGATGGCGACGCTGTTTTTTGCCTCGGGTCCGTTCCTTTTGCACGTTTCACAGTTGGCGCGGCCCTATTCCCTGGTTCTGGTCTTCGGATTGATGTCTCTTCTGATTCTGGCCGATGGGAAGGTGCCGGCCTCGCGGTGGAGGAACCTTGGTTTTGCACTCGTAACCCTTCTGGGTCTCTTGACCAGTCATGTCTATTGGTTTGTCCTCTTGGCAGAAATTGCCTGGTTGGCCATCCGGAGGAAACCGCGGTTCACGGCAGTTGCAGGAGGACTGGCAGGGGCCGCCGTGTCCTCGCTCTGGATCCTGTTCACCTTTTATTTTGTTCCTGAAAAAGGTGGGGAGTTGCAATTCCTGACTTGGATACCGCCCTTGGCGCTCGATTCAGTGATTGCGCTTCCAGGGAGACTGTTTTTCGGGATCGAGCCATTTGCATTACATCCTGTTGGCCTTGGGACCGCGTTCTTGTCGGTGCTTGTGCTTGTACCGGCGACGGTCGGTTCCATCAGGTTGATTCGGCAAGAACTGGGGTCGGGCGAAGGCGAGGCGTCGTTGATTGTAGTTGCAGGGCTTGGTTCAATCATCGTTGGACTTGTTGCCGGCCTTCTGGGTTGGGGCAACCTCGCCTGGGTTCCCCGTTACTTCATCATCTCCGCTGCGTGCATGGTGATAGTCATGGCAGCGGGTTGTCTGCGATTGCCACGATTCTCGAGAGTGTTTGCCTTTTCATTGATATTGGCGCTTGTCGGTGCGACGGTTTCTTACCTCTATCAGGAGAGAGGGGATGTCGCTCGAAGGGCAGTCGCCATGATGAACGACCATGGCAGTGGGAATGAGCGCGTCGTCATCATCGGCAAGCGCAATACGGCCAATATGGTCAAGTTCTACCTCGACGGTCCCATCATCAGGGCACAGGTTACCCAACGGTCTCGAGCGGAGGGGTTCCCAAATCTGGGATCCGGACCGAGGATTGCGGGAAGATACAAGGGCGTCTGGATGCTCATCGATGACGAGGCTGAGCAGTCGTATTCAGAGACGAATGACCAGGTCTTTGATGCGGTCACTTTTGTTGAATCGATGCACGCTCGATTTCCTCAACGGCAGGATTTTGACTTGAGAGGGCACCGCTTGATCCATCTGTGGCAGTCGAAAGGTCAATAAACGGTCACGATCTGGATGACATTGGGGTTTTCGGCCGGACCTCCAGGGCTACGTCCCTCGAGAAGCGGTTGCCCCAATAGAGTGCCAGTGGCCTGAGCCATGGGAAGAGGAACTCCGCAGACGAACGTACGCGCCGGGAGCGAAGCCCTGACAGCCAGTCGAGGAATATCGGCCCTGACGTCATATCCGCGACCAGAGCGCTCAGATCGTAGGTCTCACCGAGGGCCCGCCAGCCGTATCCTTCACTTCGGCAGCGACGGGTGAGCGAGCGGAGACCATAGTTGTGGGTATGGTGGACCAGGGCTTCGGGGGCGACCACGATCTGATAGTCCGCCTCAACGACTTCCCTCTGCCATTTCTTGTCTTCCATGATGGCTGACCAACCGAACGGGTATCGTTCCCATACGGCCTTTCGAATCGCACAGTGCACGGTCGAAAACCCGATGCCGTCGTAGCGACTGATCCACTGTTCCGACTCCCTGGTGAAATAGAATCGTGAACCGCAGGAATCCCAGTAAAAGCGGTGTTCAGGCTCTGGTCGTTCGGCGATCGCCCCCTGGACAGCCGCGGTGGTGGTGTTCTGGTCAGTAAGAGGCGCCAGAAGGGTGTCGAGCCAATTTTCGTCTGCCGGAACGGCATCCTGGTTGAGAAAGACGAGGTATTGGCCTCGGGCTCGGGAGGCGCCGAGATCGCGGGTTAGACCGTGATTGAAGTTCGATTTGTCGATGGAGATCAGGCGGGCGTCGTTGGCGACAATCATCGCCACGTCATCGCTCGTCGAGCCGGAATCGACGCAGATGATCTCGAAGGGTTTCTGTGTTTTCTGGGCTCGAATTGCTGCGAGGCAGCGCCTTAAATCGTCACCACCGTTCAGCGTGGGGATGACGATTGAAATTTCTGGCGTTGGCCCCTTGCTGGAGCATTTGGAGGTCATGCTGGACTGCTCAGGGGGATCCGGTGTTGGGCCAATCAGTTCGTGGTATGCGGAAACCAGGGCGTTCGATGACACATGCCAGTCGTAGTGTTCCCGGACGAGCCCCAGGGCCTTTGCCGCGACGCCGGCAGCCTCAGTGTCGTCGTTGAGCAACCGGCAGGTGGCGTCGGCGAATTCGATCGGTTCGTCCGCGAGCAACAAATGGGTGCCGTGCTCAGCGTCGATGCCCTCGGCTCCGAGTGTGGTCGAGACGACCGGAATACCGGCAGCGAATGCCTCGAGGATCTTGAGCCGGGTCCCGGAACCGGCCCGAATCGGCGCCACCATGACACGGTGGCGATGATATTCGGGGCGAACGTCTGGCACCTCTCCGACAATCGAGACTCCGGGTACGGCCTCAAACCGAGTGACCCGTTCGGAGACGTTGGCGCCGACAATCGACAGGGAACAGGCCGGTTCCTGCAGGCGGATCAAGGGCCAGATGTCGGTAATGAAATAGGTCAAAGCATCGACGTTGGGGAGATGTCCGAAATTGCCGACGAAAACGACCCCGTGCCGTTGTTCGAAGGGTGTTAATCCTTCGAAATGTGCGGTATCGACACCGTTTGCGATGACCCGCATCCGGGTCAGTCCATCGTTCATGAAACGTGCCAAAAACAGTGCATCTTCGGAGGACATGGTGTGAACCTGGTCTACTCTCCTGCACATCGTGACTTCCCAGTGAAACAGGCGCCGGAGGTCGGCACGACTGCTGCCGAAGGTTCGACTTTCACGATAACGCTCGTGAAACCGAAGGGCTCGTCGTCGAGAGTGTGTCCGAAAGGCGATGTCGATCTCGCTGACGATTACTGGAACCCCTGGAGGAATACACTCACGGTATTGTCCCAACTCGGTATGCTCAAGCTGAACCAGATCGATGCTGTGCCCCAGGACCAGATCGCGAATCTTGGTGCTGACCCTGTCTGACGTGAACAGCCTGACACCGGGGGGGATCTTGCCCCAGAGGTCCTGGTCAAAGGTGGGTTCCCAGCGATGGAAGTCGACTCTCTTACAGTAGGGTTCAAGCCCGGACCGCTGTATCTCGTCCTCACCCTGACGACTGAAGATCAGGAGGTAGAGGTCACAGTTTCGGCTGAGATTGCGAAAGAGGTTGAAACTCCGGGTCGCGCCGCCGTGGTTGGGAGGATAGGCCGAATAGGGTGAGACAATCAGAACTCTCGGACGACGATCGGTCGCCTCAAGAGGAGAAGCAGCAGGTTTGGTGACGTCGATTTCGACGGGCTTTGGCGTCCGGAACGAAGCCAAGATCCGGTGTGTCGGTGACCATCCGATCAGCCACAGGTACCAAGGTAGACGGGCTACCGAGGCCAGGGTTGAGGTGGCCGCCCGAGCAATGGTACGTACCAGTCGCCATGACATTGTGAGAACCAGTCCAAGGCCGACAAAAGGTGCCGATACAAGCCGCCGCAGAATCCAGCCGGGAGCCCTGAATATCCGAGGAATTGTGCGGCGAAAGGTGATCCACAACATCCACAGACGCCACATCTTGGATCCATGAATCTCATTCAATTGATTGCGGGCGTGTTGCAGTTCGCCGTAGTAGCCGTCCCGCTGCCACTGGAGTTCGGTAATTTTCTCCTGGAGGTGGGAGACCTCAGCCTCGAGATTCTGCTTTCCGGAGTCTCGTGACTGCGTGTTGGGCTGCCAATTTCCGTTCGAAGAAACGTGGGTCAAGAAAATGCCTCCGGCGTTGTATACGCAGGGATTATGGCACAGACCTGAGCGGCCTCCAGGATAATCGGCCCGAGATCAGTCCTGGATATAGCCCAGCTCCTTGAGCTGTTTTCGCGTCTCCTCGTCGAGGCTGCTCCCTTCATCGGCATCGACAATTCGAGCGGCAACTGCCTCGGTCTCCCAGGCGCTAATCTTTTCCTTCAGTTCTTCAACGATGAATGGCCGGTCCGAGGCGAGGTTGCGGCTTTCGAGCGGGTCGGCGTCGAAATCGTAGAGTTCAACCTGGCCTGTGTTCTTGGTGAGCAAGAGCCGCCATCGGCCGTGCCCGGCGAAGCGGCGATGGCCGAAAAACGGTGACTCCCCGAAGGCAACTGCGTCGTCTGTTTTCTGGCCCTGTATCAGGGGCAGAAGTGATTGGCCTTGAGTTGCGGTGGGGACCGGCAGGCCGACGAGGTCCAAAAGGGTTGGCATCAGGTCGATTGTTTCGACCAGGGTTTCAATCTTCCGAGAATGGCCCGCGCCCGGAAGCCGAATCATCAGGGGCACATGGGTGACCGTAGCGTAGAGTTTCTCGTGGAGCAGCGATCCATGTTCCTGAAACTCCTCCCCGTGGTCGGAGATCAGGACGATCGTTGCCCGTTGATCCAGGCCGAGAGCTTGGAGTTCCCGCATGAAACCGTCGATCCATGCGTCAACCCATCGGATTCCACCGTCATAGAGGGCCTTGGCATTTTCTAGGTCGTTGGGGGGCAGAGATTTGGGTTCGTCCGTCCACACCGAGAGTCTGATCTCTTCCAAAGCCGCCGCCGTCGGCTCAAAACCTGGGGTCGGTGGCTCGAGCCCCCCGAGAAAGAGATCGTGGTAGCCCTCCGGAGGATCGTAGGGTGTATGAATATCGTAAGTGTGGATCATCAGCAGAAAATTCTTGTCGGAGTGGTCCGACAACCAGCGGCTTACCTTCGGCCCGATCTTCTTCAATCCACCGCCGAGGCTGGAGTCGTAAAGATCGAATCCCTGCCCCATATTAAAGTCGTTGCTCATGTACCCGCCGTCGTGGAATCCGGCGGTGGCAAATCCGTTCTCCTGCAACACCTCGGCCAGCATTACCACCGATAGAGGAATTCGATCATCGTCCTCGATCATGCCGTGGGTCATCGGATACAAACCAGAGAAAATCGACGTCTGTGAGGGCGGTGTATTCGGCGCTTGACTGAAAGCATGGGTGAAAAGCACGGATTCTTCGGCCAAGCGGTCGATAGTCGGGCTGGTGGCGCGATCGTATCCGTAGCAGCCGAGGTGATCCGCTCGAAGCGTATCAAGATTGATGATGATGATTGGGTGAGGTCCGATTGCGCTGGGTTCCCGAGCACCGTTCGAACATCCGGCCCCAAATCCAAGGACCACGACGCAAGCACTGATGAGAACTACA
>CBDTUG010000097.1:0-6105 GCA_965363555.1 uncultured Thermoanaerobaculia bacterium | reverse complement strand
GTTTCGATTGGGCGGATGAGGTTGCGAAGCAGACCCAACTAGAGAATCAGGGTGCAGACAACTGCCCTCCAGGCTTGGGAATCGTCGCCAAGAACCAACGGATCCTCCACATCTGCCCAGGACTGATTGGTGCTCTGGTGTTCTTTCATTACCCCGAGCCGAGAAAGATTCTTGGCCTTTTCCGAACGGTCCGGCAAGCGACTGTAACTGGGGAGGAAGTGCCGAGAACACGGTGGGCCGATTTGGTGGAGATGTTCATGTCTGGAAATGACGATGGCGTTCGGAGTGTGTTGAACAGCACTCCAGATGAATCGTCCCAATGATAGGGGCGCCGGAGTTCAGAATTTCGACGTTTCTTGACCAGCTACACCAGGAACTGTTTTCTAGAGAGCAACCAAGAATCTTATGATTGTTACCAAAATCCTCTTCAAGTTTGTATACATTCTGATTTTCGTTGATATTGCGATTGTGGTAGTGCTTTACTTCATGCTGCGAAACCAGAACGAAAAGCGTGATTTGACGGGCAGATATGAGGCTGTATTTGAAATGGGCCTCTGGTCAGGGTTCTGGAAATCTCATCGGCACCCGCGTCGTAGATTCCACTACGCCAGTCCTATTGCTCGGAATATCCCTAAAGATTAGAAGGGGACACTCTTCTTCTATTCTGTTGGGTCAGAGACATCCACCGTCACCAGGGCAGTGCCCATCTACCACCGCCAGCCGATGCCGAGACCGATCTCGACCGGGCTGCCCTCGATGTTGACTCGGTCGAGGTTGTCCTGGTTGTTGTTCTCGAGATCCAGGGTGTTCGAGAGGTCCATCAGTTTGAAATCCAGGCTGACGAAGGTTGTTTTGTTGAGGTCGTAGTTCAGGCCCCCCTCAAAAACCCAACCGAAGCTGGGATTGGCGACCAATTGTGTGACGCCGTAGTCCACGAGAACGGGTTCGACGTCGTCAAAAAGGTAGAAGGTCGCGTTGAGGCCGCCGCCGATATACGGCTGCAAGCCTCCGCGGAGTTGAAACTCGTACCGCAGAGTTAGCGTGACAGGGGTGAACCAGATCTCACCGAGACGTTCTCCGTCGAGGTCACCGCCCTTGCCATCGAATCTGAACGGCGCAGTGGTCAACGAAACGCAGATCGCCATCGCGTCCGACACCATGTACTGCGATTCGATAGCTGCGGTCAACTGGGATGAATCTGACTCCATTTGGGTGCCGGTGTCGAAGATCGGGTCGGTAATGGCGTCAGACGAAAGTGATGTCAACCTGGTGGCAAATCGCCACTCACCCTGTTGTGCGGCCGCAGGAACGGCGCCGAAAACGACCAAAATGGCGGTGAAAACAAACAATCTACGCATCATGCCTCCCAGTTCTTGCCCTGGAGATTCTACACTCTTCGCTCGACGTCGGCGCCCAACGATTTGAGTCGTTCGTGGAGTTTTTCGTACCCGCGTTCGACCTGCTTAATGTTGTGGATGGTGCTTTCACCTTCGGCACACAGGGCAGCAATGACCAACGCCATTCCAGCGCGGATGTCGGGGCTGGCCAGGTCTTGGCCGTGAAGACGTGCCGGACCGACGACAACTGCACGGTGCGGATCGCACAGGACAATGTGGGCACCCATTGAAATCAGTCGATCGACCCAGAACAACCGGCTTTCGAACATCTTTTCGTGGATCAGGATCGTTCCTCGGGCCTGGGTTGCCAAAACTACAGCAATGGACGTCAGATCGGGTGGGAAGGCCGGCCACGGGCCGTCGTCGATCTTCGGGATGCCTCCTGTGAGATCTTCTCTGACTTCCAGAGTCTGCCCAGCCGGGACGACGATGTCCTCCCCGTCGTCTTCCCAGTGGATTCCCAGACGTGCGAAACCGATGCGTGTCATGCGATGATGCAGTTGCGGTTTGGCATTTGTGATTCTCAACCGCCCGCCGGTGACTGCAGCCAGACCGATGAAGGAGCCGACCTCGATGGGGTCGGGCCCAACCACCGCCGTGGCCCCGCCGAGATCTCTCTGCCCTTCGATCTCGAGCACGTTGGTGCCGATGCCTCGTATGGGACAACCCAAGCTCTCGACCAGACAGCACAGCTCCTGGACGTGGGGTTCGGAGGCCGCGTTATGGATTGTGGTCGTACCCTTTGCGAGCGCTGCGGCCATGACCGCATTCTCGGTGCCCATGACCGACATTTCGTGCAGGAAGATGTCGGCGCCGTGCAGGCCCCGGGGCGCTTTCATTTCGTAGCGATCAGGCAGGACTTTGACCTCGGCGCCCAGTTCGATCAGAGCGTGCAGGTGGGTGTCCAGCGGTCGGCGCCCGATTCGGTCCCCTCCGGGGCGCGGAAGGACCGCCTGGCCCCAACGGCCCAGAAGGGGGCCGGCGAGAAGGAAGGACGCCCGAATGTCCCCTGCCAGGCTCGAGGTCAGGGTCTGGGTCGATACCGTGGAGGGGTCAACCGACCAGCATCCGGCTCCTTGAGCCGTCACGGTTGCCCCCAATTCGCCCAGGAGATCGAGCATCGCGCCAACATCCCTGATGTCCGGCACGTTCTCGAGGCTTACCGGGTGGCCGCCGAGAAGGGTTGATGCCAGCATGGGCAGGGCGGCGTTCTTGTTGCCGCCAGGCTTGAGTGTGCCGGAAATCGGATTTCCACCCCGAACGATATAGGTGGCGCCATCGTCTGATGCTGCGTTCATGGGAGGATTCTAGCAAGGCGCGATGGGCTCCTGTTAGAATCTCGGGATGACTCGGATTATGACCCATTCTCTGCCAAGCCCGAAACGAGCGGGTTTGGTGGTCCGTGAAATCGAGAGGCTCTACTTCGAGGGTCGAAAAATAATTGTCTGGGTGGCCGACGATCGGTTGAGAACCGTGCTCGACGAGTATCTTTGGACCTATGAACAACTTGCTTTCATCCCTCACATCGTGTGGACTGAGGGCATGGGTGAAGTGATGGATCCGGTAGTATTGGTCGCGCGGGAGGCCAATCCAAATCGCGCCGAGGCTCTGGTCGTCGCTGATGAACTTCCGCCGGAAGATTGGGTTACGACCTTCGACGAGGTTCACGATTTTATTCCACCGGGCGACGAGGGCGTCGAGCGAGAGGCTTGGTGGGCCCGATGGCGAGAGGCACATAAGGAGAAGAGTGCATGAGCCTGTTTGGAAATATTCTCTGGCTGATTTTTGGAGGCTTTTTTACCGGCCTTGGCTACATCATCGGTGGCCTTGCGCTGTGCCTGACGATCGTCGGTATTCCCTTCGGTATTCAGGCAATGAAGCTGGGCGTGGCGACCTTTGCGCCATTTGGCAAAGAACTGGTCGAGGAACCCGATGCTAATAGCGTTTTGCGGGTCATCCTCAACATCGTCTGGATCATCCTCTTCGGATGGGAGATTGCCCTGGCCCATCTGGCCAGCGCGGTGGTGCTGGCGATTACGATTATCGGCATTCCCTTTGCCCTGCAACACATCAAATTGATCCCGATGGCTCTTCTGCCGCTCGGACGATCTCTTCGTTGATTTTTCGATCTAAGGATTTTCAAAAATATAGGAGTCTGCCGTGCGGTTTTCGTTGATTGCGTTTCTGTGTCATGTGGTCTTGCTGTCCGCTCCTTTCGCCGGGGCAGAAGTCGATCCTCGTGAAGTGATGGTCCAGGAGGTGCTGGCCACGACGCCCCTGATCGACGGGCATAATGACGCCCCGTGGGCCATAAGAGATCGATGGTCCAATCAACTGGGGGCTTTTGATTTTCACGACACTGCCTCGATCGACAAGCCTATGCATACCGATCTCAAGAGATTGAAAGAGGGTGGTGTCGGCGCACAGTTCTGGTCGGTCTGGGTGCCGACCGATCTCGAAGGCTGTGACGCTGTGACCACGGTGATCGAGCAGATTGACCTGGTACACCGTTTGGTCGATCGCTATCCGGAAGACCTGGAAATGGCCCTGACGGCTGTGGACATCAGGAGGATTCACGCTGACGGCAAGATCGCGTCGCTCATCGGTATCGAAGGCGGGCATTCGATCGACAATTCGATGGCGGTGCTCCGTGCTCTCTTTCAGCTCGGCGCACGCTACATGACATTGACCCACTGGCAGAATGTCGACTGGTGTGATGCCGCCACCGAAGCGCCCGAACACGACGGCCTGACTGATTTTGGTGAGGCTGTGGTCGGGGAGATGAACCGGCTTGGCATGATGGTCGATCTGTCTCACGTTTCGGCCGAGGTCATGCGCCAAGTTCTCGCCATCACCAAGGCGCCCGTGATCTTTTCCCACTCCTCGGCCTTTGCCATCAATCCCCACCCCCGCAACGTTCCTGACGAAATTCTCCTCCAGGTGGCTGAGAACAGCGGGG
This sequence comes from uncultured Thermoanaerobaculia bacterium, assembly GCA_965363555.1. GTDB lineage: Bacteria > Acidobacteriota > Thermoanaerobaculia > Thermoanaerobaculales > Sulfomarinibacteraceae > DAOWGJ01. The sequence continues at coordinate 1,749 of CBDTUG010000097.1, read as the reverse complement.
TCGTGATGGTCAATTTTGGGTCGTACTTCCTGGCGCAATCCCACACCGAACGTTGGGCCGACCTCAAGGCCGAAAGAGAAAAACTCAAGAGCCTGAACCCGGGTGACCCGGATCGCGTCAAACGGGAGATAGACGAATGGATGGCTGCTCATCCGATTCCGACGGTTGGGTTGTCGGTGTTGGCGGACCATGTCGAACATATTCGGCGCATTGCCGGCATCGACCATGTCGGGTTGGGTTCGGACTACGATGGAATTGGCGCCCTTCCGGAAGATATGGGCGACGTCACAGGCTATCCCCGATTGCTGGCCGAGTTGGCCAGTCGGGGCTGGAGCCAAGAAGATCTGACCAAACTGGCTGGGGAGAATCTCCTGCGTGTGATGGCCGATGTTGAAAGGGTCGCCGCCGATTTGCAGAACACTGATCAACCGGAAGAGATGTGGTTCGAGGGAGGAAATGATGAGTGATCATCGGGTCAATGTGACCTGTGGTCGGGTCAAGGCGTGAGCCGGGACCCTGAACAGTCTTCAGGAGGCAAGCTCGACCGCAGGGCGTTGCTCCGGGCTGGAGGGATCGGTCTTGCTGGTGGTGCTCTTGCGGTTCTCGGGGCCGGAATATTGGGGCGTGTCGGCCGCGGTCCTCGAGTCCTCGATTTCACGCTCACATCCGAGGCCCTGCAGGCGCTTGTCGACCATACCGGAATAGTCGACGGTCCGATTCCCGAGTATCGAAAAGGTGCTGCCATGGTGGTCCTTCCCGGTGAGACCGTGTCGATCCACGCCCTCTCCGGCAAGACCGAAGGGATTGACAACACTGCCACCATCGCGGACGTTACTGCGGTGCTGCCGGATGATGCCTGGCTTCTCCCTCCATACTGTCTATGGAACCAGGACCCACTGGCAACGGTAATTCACAACGGTGCTCTGCGCTGCGTATTGCCGAAGTCTCCTCCCCAGTACTCTTCGGGTTTCACGACCGAATCCCTGACCGATTACCTGAAGTTCTTTCTCGGAGATGTCGAGATCCTCAGGGCCCCATTTGACTTCGAGGGTGGAGACCTCCGTTTCGACGAGGTTGATGGTGAGAGAATCGCCTTTGGGAATTTTCTAGAGGTGGACGAGGAGTTGGTGCGCCAGGTTTTTAGGGTCGATCGGGCGATCCACCTCGCTTCAAACGTTTCACTCAGGGGAACCAATATTCACCTTGATGAATTTATGATCTTTTTGGGTAACCACACGGTGGGCATCGTCAAACTCACGCCTCCCGATGGTATCCCCTACGATGAGGAACTTCGCCGTCTCGAGCACGACATCGATCGTGCCCGAGATATCCTGGGCAACCGGCTCGGGTACACGGTCGTCGATTTGCCGACCTCTCGGATCGACTTCGCCGCATCGTGCACCTTCAGCAACTGTCTGCAATTCAGCAGCCGGGAAGGACGGCGCCACATTCTGGCGCCGGACTACGGGACCCTGCAGGCACCTCACACCTTTGAAAAAGTGCTGAAGGTGTACCGTGACACTGGAGCGGTCGTTCATCCTGTCCGGATTGCCACTGCGCTTCACTCCGGAGGCCTCCACTGTCTGACCAACGTCCTGCTTTGAGGTCCTAGCCCGACCTTCTCACCGGTGATCTACTGCGGGCGTCGATGCGCAGCACCCAGCGGCACTTTCTCACCTCGGGGTGCTCAACGGACTGTCAAGTACGCCTCCGCGCCCCTCAGATCGAAAACTCCACTGGGCACAGCAC
>CBDTUG010000096.1:0-6147 GCA_965363555.1 uncultured Thermoanaerobaculia bacterium | reverse complement strand
GCCACTGATCACAACCTCACCACTCGATCAGGAACAGGCCGCCGGTTGTGACGTCTTGATCAAAGGCCCCGCTCTCGCGCACGACTTCGTTGTGATCGTCCCTGAGACATGTCACACGTTCCCCTTGTTGTCGAGGCATTCCCAGAGTCCTTGTGGCCGGCGCGGTTCCTTAGGTTGGGTTTCCAGGGAGAGTGGGGCACCGGCTAAGAAATTTCGCTGACCCTGAATGGGCGACCAGGCGCGATGCTCCGACCTGTATCGACATATAGGTCCGGAATCCAGGAACTTTCGGACACTCTGTAGGATGTTGAGTAGGGCAGGCGGGTAAAGTTTATTATTTAGGCTGAGATCAGGGAAAGATCTTTAAGTAATTGCTTAATTAGGATAGATAGCGGTGATGGGTTTGGTGGGAGGGGTTAACGGATTTGTGGGTGGGGTAATGACGCGAACGAGTTGATCCCCGCCCCGCCCACAACTCGCCCTGATGGGGTCCAGAGACCTACCTGAGCATTTCCAATTTGTGGACTGAAACGTGGACCGAAATATAAGGTCCTCTTTAAGTCTCTCAAGAAGAGAGACTTAGGGTGAATCGATGGTGGAGGCGGTGGGAGTCGAACCCACGTCCGAGGAACTTCAGTCGGCGGCTTCTCCGTGTGCAGCTCGCCGTTTAAATCTCGTCCCGTAGGTGGCCGGCGAACGGCCGGATCATGGGACCAGCCCTAAGTTTTCGACTGTGTCGTTCGGGCGGTACGACTCAGCTTATTCCATCAAACGTCGTTGTCACCAGACCGATGGTCAGAGTCTCGGGACAACGGGCTACTTAAGCAGCCAGTGCGTAATCAGTGTTGGCAGTTGATTATTGCCCCACCCAGTTATCGAGTGGATGGACCTCGACACGCTGCCGACGCCTGAACAGTTCCCCGTCGAAGCCGGTACGCCCCCGGATCGATAGGTGATCATTATAGCAGAATCCAGGGCAATTTGGCAGTTTTGAGCGGGCGGACACGGGGGTCCACCAACGAATATGTCTGCGACCTGCGACCTGTGACCCTGATCCGGTGCCCCTGTACTTCTTGACAGCGCCTCTCCTGCGTGGGACTCTTGTTTTGTCCACACGGCACAACTCAAAGGGGAGAGCTATGCATGCGTTAGCTTTGGGCGCGACGCCTCGTGGTGTGGGCGCGCTATTCGTGACGGTGGAGGTGGATCGAATCCGGGCGAATTTGCCGTCGATTTCAGTGGTTGGTATGGCGGACACGGCAGTACGGGAGGCGCGGGAACGGATTTTCGCAGCTATTCGGCATCTGGGTCGAAAGGCCGAGGCCGCCAATATCGTATTCAACCTTGCTCCGGCCGATGAACGAAAACAAGGGGCCGGACTCGATCTGCCCATGGCTGTTGCGTTCTTGGCGGCGGTCGGCGATGTGCCGGTCGAGAAGGTCAAGGGGCGTTTGCTGGTTGGGGAGCTCTCGTTGGAGGGCCGGCTCTTGCCGGTTCGCGGAATTCTTCCGATTGTTCTGGCCGCCCGTGAAAGGGGACTGGACGAGGTGATCGTGCCGATCGGCAACGGCGGGGAGGCCGGAGTTGTTTCAGGCATCGTGGTGACAGCTGCGTCGTCGTTGGGCGAGGTCGTCAGGTGGTTGCGCAGCGGAACGCCTCCGGAGGCCGCCGAGCAGGAAACCCCACCACCGCGTCCCCTTCCTTCGTTCAAGGCGCCGGACCTGTGCGAGGTCATCGGTCAGGAGGTGGCTCGTCGCACGCTGGAGATCGCCGCTGCAGGGGGGCATCATCTTCTGCTGATGGGACCTCCCGGAAGCGGAAAATCGATGTTAGCCCGCCGCCTTCCTGGCATTCTGCCGGCCCTGGAATCCGAAGAGGCCCTTGAGACTACCTGCGTCTACTCGGTCTCCGGAAGGGTTCCTCGGCCTGCAGGCCTGCTGAATCAACGACCGTTCAGGGCGCCCCACCATACGATTTCTGCGGCGGCATTGATCGGCGGCGGAAGCAGTCCCCAGCCGGGTGAGGTCTCTTTGGCTCACAACGGGGTGCTTTTTCTCGACGAGATTACCGAGTTTCGGAGGGACGTACTCGAAGGTCTACGTCAGCCCCTCGAGGATCGGGAGGTCACGGTCGCCAGGGCCCGATCGACCTTGAATTTTCCTGCGGGTTTCCAGTTGGTGGCGGCGGCCAATCCTTGTCCCTGTGGCTACCTGGGTGATCCGGGCCGGGATTGCACCTGCACGCCGCCGATGGTGCAACGTTATCGGGCGAGGTTGTCGGGTCCATTGCTGGATCGTATGGATTTGCAGGTCAGCGTTCCGGCCGTGCCCTGGAGGGATCTTGGTTCGGGGCGGCGAGGTGAGGCCAGCGCTCTCGTTGCCGAGCGGGTTGCAGCGTCCAGGGTGTTGCAGGCCGAGCGTTACCTGGGACGGTCGTGTCGAACCAATGCCGAAATGGGTCCGTCGGAAATTGATCGATGGGCTCGTCCCTGCGTCGATGGACGGCGCCTGCTCGAGCAGGCAGCTCAGAGTCTCGGTTTATCGGCTCGTGCCTATCACCGGATCCTCAGGGTGGCGAGGACGATCGCCGACCTGGCCGGAGATCGGGACCTGCAAACACATCACCTTGCGGAGGCCATCGGCTATCGGATGTTGGATAGGGATGCAGGGGCCCGGCCCAAGGCGGTGGGGGAGTGGGTTTGAAGGATGAAGGGTGAAGGAGGAAGGAGGAAAAATCAGGTTGTAGGGGCGGACCCCGTGTCCGCCTGGCTACGCAATTGGGGGTGAGTCGCGGAGGAGATTTTCCAGGGCTGATCGGGTTGGGAAGTTGGAGAGGATCGATATGGTGGCCAAGACGCACAGGAGGCAGACCCAGAGCAGGCTGCCGGTCAGCAGGGTCAGAACCAGGCCGATCACGCCGGAGCTTTCCCGCAGAGCGACCCCGACGATCATCGCCACCCTGTAGGCATCGAGCCGGTCGGCCGGTGGGTTGACGGTCCGTGCCTTCTCGATCAGCCCCTTGACGATGAAGCCTGCGGTCAAAAGGTTGGTCACGGCGATCGTACTGAGCACTGGTGGCAAGAGCGTCGGGATGGCTGTCGGTTCGATGACTCCTTGCCGAATCAGGACGAAAGCAACTCCGACGTAGGCCACGAGGCTCATGATGCCGGCCATGACGATGATCTGAAGTTGTTTTTGCCGTTGTTCGATCTGCAATTTCATCTCCGGGTTCATCGAGGCCACCTTCCGGTACCAAGCGTAGCATTGGCCAGCCCATGCCGTCGGCGTAGCCGGCGGGCACTTGCCGCCCCGAAGGGGCAAATGCAATCCGTCCGACGGATTGCGATGGACTGCCGAACATATCCGGTATTGCTTGCGTATGATGGTACGGATGAAGTCGAAGTGGCGGAGATATGCGGGCCTGGTGGCTCCTGGGGTTATTGCGTTCCTCCTGGCCGCGCTATCGATCGCCGACATGTTCCTTCCCCGGCCCTATGACGGCGTCATCTTGGAAAGTGAGACGCCTGGAAGTCCAGTAGTACGCCTTGTTGTCCCCCATTCCGGGGCTTCGGAGGCCGGGATTCGGCCTCGTGACGTCATCGTCGGTATCGATCGCACGGTCCTGGAAGGTACAACTCACGCACAGGAAATCCTCAATAAGCACGAGATCGGCGACCGCGTAGCCTACCTGATCAGGTCCGGCGGGCGCCTTGGTCCGGCCGGACACATGGTTGAGGTCGTCGTTGAATTGGGCCGGAGGCGCATCGGCGACACCAGTTACCTCTATGCGGTCCTCTTGGGTTTTGCCTTCTTCGCCGTAGGTTTGTTCGTGCTGGTCCGGCAGCCACGACTGCCGGTTTCGCGGGTGTTCTTCAATTTGTGTGCTCTGTTCCTGTTATTCCTGGTGTGCCGACTTCGGCCGGCATCCTATTCCTGGGTTGACTCGTTGGTCTTGACCACCGGGACGATAGCCCTGTTGCTGCTGCCGACGGTCTTTCTCCATTTTTTCATGATTTTTCCCCGGCCGATCTGGGAGTGGCGCCGTGATTTTTTGGCGGATACGGTCGGATGGATCGCCCACTTCAGCCGTCAATTACTGCCCTTGTATGCCGTGCCGCCGCTGGTTTATGGAGTGACGGTCTTCTGGGCCAAGAGGAGCGGGGGTGATCTGCGGCTGATATCCGGTGCGCCGATGACCAATTGGTGGGTGATGGTCGGATTCATGGCCCTGGGATTGGGCGCGCTGGGCATCAGTGCTGCAAAACTGCCCGATAGTCGGGAGCGACGAGGGGCCGGAATCGTTTTCCTTGGCGCCCTGTTTGGCGTTGTCCCGTTCATCGTTCTTGCGGTTGGTTTCCCCTCTTTTTTCCATACGGAGCGTTTTCTGTTTTACGGGGTCATTCCGCTGATCCTGGTGCCTCTGACCTTTTCCTACGCCATCATTCGCTTCCAGTTACTCAACATTAGGGTGATTCTCCGAAAGAGCCTTTTTTACACGGTTACGACGGCGTTGGTGACCGCGGTCTATGCGCTGGCCATTGCCTTTGCAAACCAATTGTTTCGCGGAACGGCGGTGGCGGAGTCGGTCCTCTTTCCGGTGTTCTTTGCCCTGGCGATCGTATTGTTGTTCGAGCCCATCAGACAGCGCCTTCAAGGTCCGGTAGACCGCTTTTTCTTTGCCGAACGCCACAGGCTTCAGGAGGCGATGGTCGATATGGGTGAGGCGATGACCGACGAGGTGGAGTTGGGCCCTGTTGTCGGCCAGTTGATTGAGCGCCTGCCTGACCTGCTCGGTCTCAAATTTTCTGCCTTGTACCTGGTGCAAGACGCTTCGCTCGAGCGGGTTGCGGGCCCTGGAACTCTTCCGGAAACTCTTCCTCATCTGCCGGTCCTGCACCGTCACCTCAAGCGCCACGGCTCGCTGCTTCGGCTTGAAGGCCTTGCGCCTTTACGCTTACTCTCTGACCCGGTCGACCGAATGGCTGAAGGCATGGTTTCTTCTGGGGTTGAGTTGGTCGGACTTTTGGCGACGACCCGCCGGACCGTCGGGCTGATCCTGCTGTCCGGAACCTCCGGTCAGACGATTCTGGAAAAGGAAGAGGAAGACCTTCTTCGCAGTCTGTTTCACCAGGCTTCCCTGGTTCTCGAAACCAGCCTTCTGCTGGAGGACCGGACCCGGCAGGCCGAGTTGGAACGTGAGTTAAAGATTGCCTCGACCATTCAGACGTCGTTGTTACCCGAGGCGCTGGGAGCGATCGAGGGCTGGGAACGCTCGGCCGTCTGCCTGCCCGCGCAGGAGGTTGGTGGTGATTTCTTCACCGAATTGCCCTGTCCCCGTGCCGGCGGCGGGGCCCTGGCCTACGGAGACGTTTCAGGCAAATCGATCTCAGGGGCGCTGATGATGATGGCCTCCCACGAAATTCTCAACGCGATCGCTCTGGGCAATCCTGAACCTGAGGATCTCTTGAGCCTTGCCAACAAGCGGCTCTACGGGTTGAAGGACCGCCGCGGAGACCTCAGGGGTGGCCGTTTTGTTGCCTTGGGCTATCTTGGGTTTCCTGCCAACTCCGGAACATTGCGTTATGCCCTGGCGGGGCAGCCGCCGCCGTTTGTTGTCAGACCCTCCGGACAGGTTTATGAGCTTCCGATGCCCAATCATCGGGTGCCGCTGGGGGCCCTGAGTTTTGGAGGACACGACGTCTTGACGGCCGAGTTGGAACCTGGCGCCCTGATCGTTGCTTATTCCGATGGCGTGACCGAGGCGCAGGATCCGGCCGGCGAGGTCTTCGGGGAGCATCGTCTGACTGCGATCCTCTCCGAGAGCAATGGCGCCTCGTCCGACGAGGTTCTACAGAGAATCGTCGATGCCCTCCAGCGGTTCACCGAAGGCACGACGCCTTATGACGACGTGACATTGGTGATTGCTCGCAGGACAGGGTAGGCGAGCTCCCAGGTCAGGCTTCGGAAAAAGCCACAAGAAGAGCAGCCACAAAAAGGCACGAAAATGCACAAAAAAAGAAGGGGGCAGCTCACTTCTTCGCCTACAATTCTTGCACGAAAATCTTACTTTCTTTTCTGTGTTTCTCTTCGTGCCTTTTTGCGCCTTTTTGTGGCTATTTTCCCTCTTTGTGGCGTTGTTCTCGTACTA
>CBDTUG010000095.1:0-6148 GCA_965363555.1 uncultured Thermoanaerobaculia bacterium | reverse complement strand
CCGCCTCGGGAACCGCGCTGTCCCCTTCCGGGGTTTCCGGATGGGAACGGGCTAGCTCCAGAGCTTGATTCTCCGACGATCCTATGGTATTAAAGCGTGCCCCGATTTTCGGGACAGAGGAGGATGAACATTATGGCGCAGCGATGCGATATCTGCGGTAAAGGTCCAATGACGGGAAACAAGGTTTCTCATGCCCATAATCTGACGAGGCGGCGATGGCTTCCCAATCTTCAAAGGGTTCGAGCCGTCGTCGATGGCAGCCCGAAATACCTGAAAGCGTGCACCCGGTGTATCCGTTCAGGAAAGGTGACCAAGGCGCCGCGAGCCTAACGGGCTTTTTGTTTTCACCACAATTCGAGTCATAATCACCGTAGCCGAACTGGGTTGCGGTGTTTTTATCTGAAATTTCGCCCGCGACAACTGACTTTCTGCAATTCTTGCTCACAAACCCGGGAACATTGGTGACATGCGTCATTGACGATGCAGGCAGAAAGGCTCAGTAGCAGGCCTCGGTAGTTGCTATCCTCCTGGAAGAATTGCTCTTGACAGTACTTGCCACCCTTGGTAGCCTCATTTGCGTAGGGAATATGGTTCACTTTCGGGAATACACTTGATTGAAGGTGATAAGCCGTGTTTGGAAAGCGAAAAAAACAGATTGTCGGATGTGACGTCGGATCGTCGTCGGTCAAGCTTGTTGAATTGAAGCCGCTTAAGAACGGTGAATTTCAACTCCAGCATGCCGCGATTGCCGATCTGTCTCCTGAGGCGATCGTCGATGGCGCGATCATGGATTCTTCGTTGGTCGTTGAGGCTGTGTCCCGCCTGATCTCAGAAAATGGGGTCAAGAACCAGAATTTCGGCGGGTCTCTGTCTGGACATTCGGTCATCATCAAGAAGATCCAGCTCCCGACGATGAGTCGGGATGAGTTGGCGGAGTCGATCCAATGGGAAGCCGAGCAGTACATCCCGTTCGATATCACCGACGTCAACCTGGACTACGAGGTTCTTGATGACGGTGCGGGTGGGGACTCGATGGAGGTCTTGTTGGTGGCGGTCAAGAATGACCGAATTGCCGACTACACCTCGGTCGTAGTTCAGGCGGGTCGGCACCCTGCCCTGGTGGACGTCGATGTCTTCGCGATGCAGAACGCCTATGAGGTCAACTATGGTCTCGACGCGGGGACCGTCGCACTGGTCAACGTCGGCGCTTCGGTCATGAACATCAGCGTCTTGAATGAGGGGTCGTCGGTATTCTGGCGTGATGTGGCCTTCGGAGGTAACCAGTACACCGAGGCCATTCAACGGGAGCTTCATATCCCACGAGAGGATGCCGAACGTCTGAAGCAGGGAGAGAGGGTCGGAGACCACACCTTGCAGCAGGTCCTTGGCGTTATCAATAGCGTGTCGGAAGATCTGGCGGCGGAGCTTCAAAAAACCATTGATTTCTTTGTGGCCACCTCCTCGGTGGATCGAGTCGGGCGGGTGGTACTGGCAGGTGGTGCCGCCAAGACGGTTAATTTGGATGAGGTCATCAAAGGGCGGTTTCTGGTCGATGTCGAGATCCTGAATCCATTCCGGAGTATCCGATACAGCGAGTCGGATTTCGATCCGGATTGGATCAATCGACATGCCTCGGCCATGACGGTGGCAGTGGGCCTCGCGGTTCGCACGGTCGGAGATTGAGCCTATGATCAAGATCAATCTGGTTTCCGCAGGACCTGAAGCAGCAGCCACAAAAAAGGCAACTCCTGAGATATCGCTTGGCAGTCGCCAGGGAGACATTATTCTCCTGGGCGCGTTGGCGATTGGCTTGATGATCACCGGCGGTTGGTGGTTCATGCTCCACAGTAATGTGGTGGAGTTGCGGGGCATCAAGGCAGAGCGGACGGTTGAGCGCAACGAGCTTCAAAAATATATTGACAAGGTGAACGAGCTTGAGAAAAGGCGGGCCGAACTCAAGGCCAAGATCGATACGATCCGCCAGCTCAAGGAAAACCAGAAGGGCCCCGTCAGGATTCTCGATGAAGTCTCCCGCGCGATGCCGGATCTATTGTGGCTGACCAGCCTCAACCTTGCCGGAAACCATCTGACCCTCAACGGTATGGTCTTGGACGAAAACGCATTTGCCAATTACGTTGATAGCCTTAATGCGTCACCGTTCTTCGGTGAACCGACGGTAGTAACTCTTCAGCGGTCCCGCGAGAATGCTTTCTCCTTCCGACTGGAGTGTGATTTTAATTATTCGCCTGCGGAAATCGCCTCGACCAACACCGAGGAAGAGGGCTGAGGGGGCGGCATGGCAATAGACATCAACGAAAAGCCCTGGTATGTGGCGCTGATCATTGGAGTGATCCTCGGCGTCATTATTTTCACCGCCGCGCATATGTACGTCTTCAAGGATTTGAAGGTGGACATCGAGCGTCTCGAATTAGATATCTTCAACTTGGAGCGGGAGATCGAGAAGGGGCGCCAGGCCAAGGCCGATCTTCCCCGGCTCGAGGAGGACATTCGAGGTTACGAGCTTGAGTTGGACCGGCTGACCAAGATCCTGCCTACCGCCAAGGAAACTCCCGTACTGATTAAAAGACTGAAACAGTTGATCGAGCGTGGATCCCTGCGCTTCCAGCGATTTACTCCCGGCGCTTTTATTGACCAAAATTATTACTATGAGTGGCCGATAGCGGTCGAGCTGGACGGCACCTATCATGAATTGGGCCTCTTCTTCGACCGGCTGAGCAGTTTCTCCCGCATCATCAACGTCGATGAACTCAAGATTTCGCCGGCAAGAAGCAAAGACGGTCTCCATACAATCCACGCGACCTTCACCCAACGGACCTTTATCTACAAGGGTGATGACCAGGATGACGGAGGTCAATGATGAGGACACAAAAAATCCTGATCTGGTGCATCGCTCTTGCATTTTCAGTCTTCCCGGCAGCGTTCGGTTTGGCGCAGGACAAACTGGTTGAAGAGGCCAGCCAACTGGCCGCGGAGGAAGAGGTTGACGTCTCTCGCATCGATGAGATCCTCCGAGGCGACCAACAGGTACAACAGGACGATTTTTTCAGCTATGACCCTTCCGGACGCCGTGACCCATTCCGTTCACTTCTCGATGGATTGGACGCTCCCGATGAAGAGGTGGGAAGAGTCAGGCCCCCAGGCCTGCTGGGCATGATGATCGAAGAAATTCGGGTTGAGGGCATCCTCGAGACTCCGGGGGGCGTTCTGGCCTTCGTATTGGGCCGGGACAACCTGTCTTACATTATTCGCCCGGGGACCAAGCTCTACAACGGTGAGGTTCAGGATATTCTTTCAGATAGGGTTATTTTCAGGCAACAGGCCAGCGATCCGAAACAGATGCGACCTTATGAAGAGGTCGTGCGGGTGTTGGCAGATGGCTAAGCGCAGAGGAAATGATGAGAATTGGGGGACGGCATGATGAGTAAGAACGTCCGCATCCTGCTGGTAGCGGTCGGACTCGTGTTGCTGGGATCCGTTTCCGGCGTAACTGCGGCAGACCCAGTCCCGGAAGTTCGGGAGATGCTGGTCGAAGCCGGCGCCGAGGGCCCGGTAATCCACATCCGTTCGACGGATGGAATGGAAACCGTACACTACTCGCCTCAGCCGGGAGTTTGGGTTGTTGAAATGCCCGAAACCTCCTGGAATGACGGAACGGCAACGGTGTATCAGCCGGATCTCGGCATTGACCGTGCCGAGTTGTCCCGGGTTGAGGAGTTTGGCAAGACCCACTCTCGTTTAACGGTGTGGCTTTCGGCGCCTGCAGAACTGAATCTAGTGGGTACATCCGATGGTTTGACTCTCCGTTTTTCGATGCTGGGTTCAGCGCCCGAAGCGGTAGCTGCCGAGGTTGAGCAGGCGCCTGAGCCGGCGCAACTGGCGACTCTGCCTCAGGTCGTTGCCCGGCCCGAGGTTCCGACGCCGGCGTCGAAGGACGTGGCGGCAGCTTCAGGCTCAGCCAGCCTGCTCGCGGTCGAGTGCACTCGAAACGGTGACGGCGTTATCGTTGAGCTCCGGGGCGATAGGGCCCTTGAGGGCCGGTCATTCACCCTGCCGGCGCCTGATCGCCTGGTGATTGACCTCGATGGCGTCATCAATCGAGTTGAGCAGTATGTCTTTCCCGTCGGGTCGCCCCTGGTCGAAAAAGTCCGGGTTGCTCAGTTCACATCATCTCCGAATCCTGTTACCCGTTTGGTGGTTGATCTCGAGGCATCTGCCGACTACCACTTGACCTCAGGCCCGCAGGGCGCCGTTTTGACGATCGGTGATGCCGGTCCTGCAACCATCCCGGTTGCGGTTCGGGCGCCGGTGGCTCCCGCCGGCAGGACAATTTCCAATCTTGATGGGGATGGATCAGTTCACGTCGTCAGCAAAGAAGGTATGCCCCAGGCGGAGAATCCCACCATCGAGATGATCGTTCCTGACCAGCCGCTGGTGGTGCTTCCTCCCGTCGGTGAGGAAGAATCGGCGATCCTGCCGGAACGAAATCCATGGCAAGCCGATCCCTCTCAATTGCTTGAAGAGGCTGCCGCCACGACGGAACTTGATTTTCCGGATCAGGGCGATGACACCTTTGAAATTACGGAAGTCGAAACTGATGAGATTCAGTTCACCGGCGACCCGATCAGCCTGACTCTCAAGGACGCCGACATCAAAGATGTCTTGAAGACCTTTTCGGCTCTGACTCAGCTCAACATCGTGATCGATCCCGAAGTGAACGGATCGGTGACCGTCGAGTTGAGGAACGTGCCCTGGGATCAGGCCCTTGACCTGATCCTGCGAATTAACGGACTCGACTATCTCTTGGAAAACAATGTCCTGAGAGTCTCGACCGTGACCAAGCTGACCCGTGAGAAAAATGAGAGGGCTGCCTACCTTGCTCAGCAGGAAGTCGCCCAGCCCCTGAGGACCGTGGTCAAACCGCTGTCCTACGCGACCGCATCGGATGTCTCCGGTCTTTTGTCCGGTGATTCCTATCTGATGTCAAACCGAGGATCGGTCGTCGTCGACAAACGGACCAACACCCTGATCATCCGGGATACGATCGACCGGGTCGAGGGCGTGCTTCGCTTGATCGACACCCTGGACAAGCCGACGCCACAGGTGGTCATTGAAGGTCGAATCGTCGAGACAACCCGGAGTTTCTCGCGGCAACTGGGAATCAGTTGGGGCTTCAGTTCGATCAACGACGCTGCCCACGGCAATACCACCGGACAGCGCTTCCCCAATACGATCAGCTCAGATGGCGGGGTCAACCTCGGCGGTTCCCCTGATGCTGCCGGTTTCCTTGCGATGACCTTTGGGGACATTCTCAATACCTTCAACCTGGACTTCCTCCTGGCCGCGGCCGAGAGCGAGGGTGTGGCGAAAATTGTCAGCACTCCGAGGATCACGACGCAGAACCTGAAGACCGCCTCGATTCGTTCGGGATTGCAGATTCCGGTGCAGACCGTGGCCAATAATACGGTGACCGTGCAGTACGTCGACGCAACACTCAAGCTCGAGGTGACGCCGCAGATCACCGCCGAAGGCACAGTCAACCTCAAGATCGACATTCGCAAACAGCAACCGTTGGCGGCCGGCCAGATCACCGGTGGCAACAACGCTCCGATTCAGACCCGGGATGCCCAGACCGAACTTTTGGTTCGGGACGGTGGGACCACTGTCATCGGCGGCATCTATCAGATCGACGACGAAACGTCTGAGAATAGGGTGCCCGGATTGTGGAGAATTCCGGTGCTCGGCGCCCTATTTCGTAACAAACAAGTCACCCAGCAGCATGATGAACTCTTGATCTTCATCACGCCGCGTATCGTGAAGTACTGAGAGGGGGGAGTATGTATCGTCTGCTGACCATCTGTGTCCTCGTGGCTGGGCTGATATTTTCAGCCGGCTGTAGCGGAGGATCGGCCCTGGACAACACCGGCGCATCGGTCTTCTTGACCGTGGAGATCGAATTATACAACCCTGAGGTCAATGTATGCGCGGTCGCTGGTGACCTTTTTATCGAATCGATGAACATAAACTCAAATCCCAAGGATCCAGATGTGGCTCTGACAGCCAACCAGGATGTCTTGGTCAAAGACTGGAACGTGACTGTTCGGCGGACTGACGGCGGTACCGTCACCTC
>CBDTUG010000094.1:0-6227 GCA_965363555.1 uncultured Thermoanaerobaculia bacterium | reverse complement strand
CGGCCGCTACGGCGCGAATCGCCGACTCACGGCCGGGGCCCGGGCCCTTGACCCTTACTTCAACGCTCCGAACACCGTTGTCCTGGGCCTGCTCAGCAGCATTCCTGGCAGCCAACTGGGCGGCGTAGGGCGTACCCTTGCGCGAACCCTTGTAGCCGATCCGTCCGCCGGACGACCAGCACAGAGTATTGCCGCTGGGGTCGGTGAACGTGACAATCGTATTGTTGAAGGTAGCGTGAATATTGGCAACGGCGTGCGGGACGTTTTTCTTTTCCCGGCGCGGTTTGCGTGCACCCTTGCGATCCTTGGCCATAGTTGAACTCCCGGTCTCTACTTGCCGACTTTTTTCTTGGCGGCAACGGCTTGACGCTTCGGACCTTTTCGCCCTCGCGCATTGGTGTGGGTCCGCTGGCCACGAACGGGGAGACCCCGGCGGTGGCGGATCCCGCGATAACTGCCGATCTCGATCAGCCGTTTGATGTTCATGGCCACTTCCCTGCGGAGGTCACCTTCAACTCGCCCTTCGTCTTGAAGAGTGCGCTGCAGCCGAAGGATTTCGTCTTCCGACAAATCCTTGACCTTGATGCCCTCCTCGACGCCGGCGGTTGCAATAACCCCTTTGGCACGGGTGCGGCCGATACCGTAAATATAGGTCAAGCCGATTTCGACTCGCTTGTTGGCTGGCAGATCAACACCTGCGATACGTGCCATGAATCCTCCTCGATCAACCCTGGCGCTGCTTGTGTTTCGGGTTCTCGCAGATCACCCGAATAACACCCTTGCGCCGGATGACCTTACATTTCGTACACATACGTTTCACGGACGGACGAACTTTCATTGTCGCCCCCTTTTCATTTGTAACGGTAGACGATACGCCCTCTCTTCAAATCATATGGAGAGAGTTCGACAAGTACTTTGTCTCCGGGAAGGATACGAATGAAATGCTTTCGCATCTTCCCCGAAATATGGGCCAAGACTTCATGGTTGTTCTCAAGTTCGACGCGGAACATTGCATTAGGCAAAGGCTCCACTACTGTCGCGACCACTTCGATCGCTTCTTCCTTGGCCATTTCTACTCCTCAACCCCGAGCACACGGGCACCATTCTCAGTCACCGCGACTGAGAACTCAAAATGGGCGGCGATTCTACCGTCTTCTGTCCTGGCTGTCCAGCCGTCATCGTCAACTTTCACGCGCCAGCTTCCGGCGGTGATCATCGGCTCGATGGCTATGACCAAACCCGGCTTCATCAACGGCCCTCGCCCAGGAATCCCGTAGTTGGGAACCTGCGGGTCTTCGTGAAGACTTCGGCCGATGCCGTGCCCCACAAAATCCCGAACCACGCCAAACCCAACCGACTCCGCCCGTCGCTGTACGGCGGCGCCGACATCTCCGAGCCGATTGTCGGGTCTGACCGCGGCAATGGCGTCCTTAAGGCACTGTTGCGTCGTATCCATCAGCCGGCAGGCATCTTCGGAAACCCGTCCCACACCAAAAGAAATCGCCGCATCGCCAAAAAAACCACCCACCACTGCGCCACAGTCCACACTGACCAGGTCACCTTCGCGCAGCCGCACGCTCCGGCTCGGGATCCCATGGACAATGACGTCATTGATGGAAACACACAGCGTACCAGGGAACCCCCGGTAGCCCTTGAAGGCAGGAACTCCACCTTCACTCCTGATCAATTCCTCAGCCTGTTGGTCGAGATCAAAGGTCGAAACGCCCGGCGCCGCCGCATTGCGAACAAGCGACAGTACCTGATGCACCAGACGGTTGGCCTGGTCCATGGAATCGATCTCGGCTGCGGACTTGAGGAGAATCATCGTTTATCGCCTCCCGCGGATCCGTCCACGACGCATGAAACCGTCGTAATGGCGCATCACGAGTTGGCTTTCGATCTGCTGCACAGTATCCATCGCCACACCGACGACAATCAGCAACGAGGTCCCGCCGAAGTAGAACTTCAGGCCGAGGCCCTGTGTGAAAATCGTAGGCAGCAGCGCATCGAGGGTCGCACCGATCACCGGAATCGTCGCCACCTTGAATCCAGAAATAAGGATCTGGGGAAGGATTGCGACGACCGCTAGGTAGACCGCACCGACCAAGGTGATCCGGGTGAGGATTCGGTCGATGAACTCTGCTGTTTTCTTTCCTGGACGGATGCCGGGGATGAACCCACCGTACTTCCGCATGTTCTCGGCCGTATCTTCCGGATTGAAGATAATCGACGTGTAGAAGTAGCAGAAGAAGATGATTGACCCCAGATAAACCAAATTGTAAAGAGGCTCACCATAACCAAGGGCTTCAGTGATCTTCTGCAACCAACGATTCTCAATCATCTGGCCCAGGGTCTGCGGGAACGACATGATCGATGCCGCAAAGATCACGGGGATCACGCCACCGGTATTCAGCCGCAAGGGCAAATAGGTGCTTTGGCCGCCGTAAACCCGGCGTCCGACAACCCTTTTGGCGTATTGGATCGGAATGCGTCGTTGCGCACGTTCCATGTAGACGATCGCCGCAACGACCCCGAGCATGAAGACAACCAAGACAACGATGGTCATGATGCTCAAGGAACCCTGTTGAACGTCGGTGATCGTGCTGAATATCGCACCGGGAAGACCGACGACGATACCCGCAAAGATGATCAGCGAGATGCCGTTGCCGATACCCCGCTCCGAGATCTGCTCACCAAGCCACATGACGAATGCGGTGCCGGTGGTCAGGGTCAACACGGTCAGAAGGCGGAAGCCCCAACCCTGTAACTCCAGGGGCACCAGATGGGCGCCACCCGGCGCCTGGGTCCTCTCCAAGAAGAAGGAGATGCCCATGCCCTGAATGACTGACAGGACAATTGTTCCATACCTGGTGTACTGGGTAATCTTGCGTCGCCCGAGTTCACCCTCTTTGGAGAGTTTCTCCAGATAGGGCCAGACCACGGTCAACAACTGCAGGATAATCGATGCAGAAATGTACGGCATGATTCCCAGGGCGAAAACGGTCATCCGACCGAGCGCACCACCGGAAAACAGGTTCAACATACCCAGAACCGTTCCCTTGGCTGCCTCCGCGAACTCGGCCAAAGCCATCGGGTCCACGCCGGGAATCGGAATGAATGCGCCGACCCGATAGACCGCCAAAAGAGCGAAGGTGAAGATCAGCCTCCTCCGAAGATCGGGAATGGCAAAAATGTTGCGGAAGCTATCGATCACGACGCCACCGTCTCGCAGGTACCCCCTGCGGCCTCGATCTTGCTCTTCGCTGAACCGGAGAACTTGGCGGCGACGACGGAGAGCTTCTTGGACAGATCGCCCGTGGCCAAAACCTTGACCGGCTTGGGCCCACGACGGATCAAGCCCTTTGCCAGCAACGTAGCCGGAGTGACCTCATCACCGTCGTCAAAGACCCGATCAAGATCCCGCAGGTTGACCACCTGGTAGTCCACCCGGAATACGTTGAAGAAGCCGCGCTTGGGAATTCGGCGAACCAACGGCATTTGACCGCCCTCGAATCCCCACCGACGAGAGTAACCGCTCCGGGACTTCTGCCCCTTGTGGCCTCTGCCGGCAGTTTTGCCGTTACCCGAACCCGGTCCGCGGCCTACCCGTTTGCGAGAGCGCTTGGCACCCTCCGCAGGACGAAGATTATGCAGTTCCATGGTCATGCCTCTACCTCCTCGACTGAAACCAGGTGCGAAACCTTGGTCACCATGCCGCGGATACAGGGATGGTCGACCCGCGTAACGGTACGACCAATTTTTCCCAACCCTAAGCCGATGAGGACCTTTTTCTGGTTCTCCGCATAGCCGATCCCACTCTTGAACTGGGTGATTTGCAGCATTTTAGTTGCTTTTTTCTTGGTCGCGGTCATGATGCACCGCCCTCCTCCGCCTTCACCTCAGCAACCTCTTCGATCGGCGCTTCGGCAACAGCTTCTTCCACCGGTGCCTTCACTTCCGTCGGCGCTTCGGCCACGGCTTCTTCCACCGGCGCTTTCTGTTCGACGACCTCGGCAACCGGCTCGTCAGCAACCGCAGGCGCGGGCGAAGCCCCACCGACGTCAACTCCCCTGAGGCGAGCGACCTGTTCCAAGGTCATCAACTGCCCAAGAGCGTCAAAGGTCGCACGTACGACGTTGAAGGGGTTTCGACTGCCGACTATCTTGGTCAAAACGTCTTGAATACCGGCCGACTCCATCACCGCACGCACGCCGCCACCGGCGATAACGCCGGTACCGGGAGAGGCAGGACGTAGCAGGACTCGGGTACCACCCCAGCGTCCCCATACCAGATGGGGCACGGTTCCGCCGACCATCGGCACACTGATCATGTACCGCCTGGCCTGTTCGGATGCCTTCTGAATTGCCGGCGGCACCTCTCGAGCCTTACCGGTCCCGTAGCCCACCTTGCCTTCACCATCTCCAGCGACGACAACGGCTGAAAAAGAGAAGTTCTTACCACCCTTGACAACCTTGGCTACGCGATTGATGTGGACGACTGTTTCCGCCTGTTCAGTTTCTCGGTTGATCATCATCGCATCCCCTAAAACTTCAGCCCGGCTTCACGAGCCGCATCGGCCATCGCACGAATGACACCGTGGTAGTTGAATCCGCCGCGATCAAAGACCACGGCCTCGAAGCCCTTCTCCTTGGCACGCTCGGCAATGGCCTTGCCGACCAATTTTGCAGCTTCGGCGTTTCCGCAGTGAGAAGCACTGCCGGCAACGTCCTTTTCCTGACTGGAGGCGGCGACCAGGGTGGTCCCTGCCTCGTCGTCGATAACCTGCGCATAGACATGGCGAAGACTGCGGAATACCGCGAGACGCGGCCTTGCAGTGGTCCCCCGAACCGTATTCCGGTAACGGCGCCTGACTCGGGCGCGGCGTTGTTTACGATCTTTGATGCGGCTCATACTGTAGCCCCCTGCTTCCCGGCCTTGATCTTGACGTACTCACCGGCGTACCGGATACCCTTGCCCTTGTAGGGCTCGGGCGGCCGAAGTGACCGGATATCCGCCGCGACCTGCCCAACCTTCTGACGGTCGATACCGGATACGGAGATTCGGTTGGCCTTTCCGTCCACTTCGATTTCGATGCCCTCGGGAATCGGAAAATCGATTGTATGAGAATAGCCAAGGCTGAAAACCACCGACTTGGCCTGCTTCTCAGCGCGGTAGCCGATGCCGATGATATCCAGTTCTTTTTTCCAGCCCTCTGAAACGCCAGTTGCTGCGTTCGCAATGAGGGCCCTGTTCAGGCCATGGAAGGCGCGGGTTTGCCGCTCCTCGTTGACCCGACCAAGATTGATTTTACCGTCCTTGACCTCAGCGTCGATACCAGGCATCAGGTGAATCAGGATGGCGCCCTTGGGCCCCTTGACCTGAACCACACCGTTGCCGACGTGCACGTCGACGCCAGAGGGAACCGGGATTGGCAGTTTTCCAATACGAGACATGGCGCCCTCCCTACCAAATCTCACACAGGATCTCACCGCCGACGCGCAGGCCACGAGCCTGTTCATCGGTGAGGACACCCCGATTTGTCGATACCAAAGCAACACCGAGTCCGTTACGGACCTTGGGCAGGCTTTCCACCCGGGTGTAGATTCGGCAACCCGGGGTCGAGACTCTGCGCAGGCCGTGAATCACGGGCTCGCCGTCATCGGCATATTTTAAATAGACTCGAATGAGACCCTGCGGCCCTTCCTCGATCAACTTGAAGGTCCGAATGAAACCTTCTTGTTTGAGGATCTTGGCGATTTCTACCTTGACCTTCGACGAAGGAATATCCGTCCGGTCATGGCGCATCAGGGTTGCGTTTCGAATACGGGTCAGCATATCGGCAATAGGGTCAGTCATAGTCATAGTCGCCCCCTTACCAGCTGGCCTTGGTCACACCCGGGAGGTAACCCTCCAGGGCAAGTTCACGAAAACACACGCGACAAAGATTGAACTTCCGCATGTAACCACGAGGCCGACCACAACGGCGGCAACGATTTCTATGCCTGATTTTGAACTTAGGTTGCTTCAGGCTCTTTGCGATGGATGCCTTGCGTGCCACGGACTGCCTCCCTACCGGCTGGCAAACGGCATCCCGAGACCGGCCAGCAGCGCACGCGCCTGGTCATCGGTGGGAGCCGAGGTTGTGATCGTGATATTCATTCCCATTACGCCTTCTACTTTTTCGTAGTCAACCTCAGGGAAGATCAGGATGTCGCGCACACCCAGTG
>CBDTUG010000093.1:0-6249 GCA_965363555.1 uncultured Thermoanaerobaculia bacterium | reverse complement strand
AACCACCTCTATCGGGCTCGCCGGAAGAAAATCATCGGCATTCCGGATGTCTGGGGCACGAATTACGAACTGGAGGTGCTCTCAGAAGCCGCCGGGGCCAGCCGATCGGGCACCGTCATCGTCGCTGAGTGCTGCAACCACCCCCGCTCGATCAAGGGAGAGGAGAACGAGGAACTGACCCAACTCAATACCCTTCACCGCGACTGGGAAGGCATGGCCGACCAGCCATATGTCGCCGGCTACGCGGTCTGGGGTCTGGCGGACTATGCGACCGAACACGATGACCGATTCCGCCGACTGCCGGGGCTACTGGATGCCTGGCGCCGCCCAAAGATGGCCGCAGAGTTGTTCCGCGCCCGACACAGCCGTGAGCCCTTCGTTGCTCTCTTCGTCACCGGACGAGGCCCCGACCAGCCACCGTCCCGATTCCGGCAAGACATCGACCTCGAGCCCGGCGGCAACCACCTGATTCATATCTTTTCCAACTGTGATCGGGTCGATCTGACCATCGACGGCGCCGCACCGAACCGCCTCGAAGGGGCCCTTCATTTCGTTCTCGCCACAGGCACAGTGCCCGAACGCCTCGAAGCCACAGGGACTTTCGGATCAACCACCGCCACATCAGCATGGCGGCGCCACGGGAATGGCCACCGTATCGAGTTGAAGCCGAGAGCCGAGGCAGGGCCCGGCCGAACGCTGGAGATCAACCTCGACGTCATCGACTCGGCCGGCATCACTGCCCGCGACTTCAACGGTCACTGCCGGCTCACCATCGAGGGCCCCGCCCAGCTCCGCGCCTACACCGAAGATGACGAAGCCCTGATAGCCCGAGGCGAAGGCCGGACCTATGTCACCTGCGATGCCGTTGAACACGGCGAAGTGCAACTGACCGCATCCGCCGAGGGCCTCAAGAGCGGTTCAACGCTGATCACCTGGGGTTGAGCCGAATCCGGGTGGACACGGGGGTCCGACCGTTTTCGACCCTTTGACCCTTTGACCCTCTGACCCCTACTCCCCCGTTACAACTTGGCCCTCGATTGCCAGGCCATCGGGGACTTGAGCGTTCCTCAGGACCATTGACCGGCTGATGATGACGTCGCGGCCGAGCACAGAGCCGCGCTCCAATACGACGTCGGGGCCGATCCGGCAATTGCCACCAAGGGTGACACCGTCGTCGATCCACACAGGCTCTTGAAGGGTCGTGCCCTCGGGGAGGCCAGCGGGAATCCTGCCGGCCCCTTCTCGGTGAAGGAAGTCAATATTGAGGTCCAGAAGGTCCTCCGGGCTCGAAACCTGGAGTCGTTTTGGGGTCTTGACGCCGACAATCGTCGAACCCTCGTCGATCAGGGCCTGGATGGCATCCTGCAGCTCGTACTCGCCTCGGGCCGAGGGGCCTTGCTCCGCCAACAGGTCAAGAACCCTCTGAGGTAGATAATAGAGCGGTAGACTGACGGTATTCGAAGGGGCATCTTCCGGCGTGGGCTTCTCGACAATGCGACGAATGATCTCCTCGCCGTCCATCTCCACCGGTGCGGCCGTAGAAACCCGTTCAATCGGCACATCCATCAGACTCAGGGCGCCATCGGCCTCCGATCCGGCATCAAGCAATTCCGCAACGTGATCGGCCGGCTTGAGGCTGTCGCAAGCCGAGAGCACGAAAGGTCCGTCGATCACCGGCGCTGCGAGACCGAGAGCATGGGCCATGCCGAGGCGCTCTTCTTGAACAATGAATCGTACGGTGACATCCAGCGACGTCTCGAGCGTGAAAAACCGCCTAATCTCGTCATCATCCGGACCGATGACCATCACCAGGTCCCGGAGCCCATTGACGGCCAAGGTTTCAACCACCCGGTCGACCAGCGGCCGGCCGAGGACCGGGACCATCGCCTTGGAACGATCGTCTGTCACCGGGCTTAACCGGGTCCCGCGGCCCGCAGCAAGGATCACCGCCTGCATCAAAAGTCCTCCGCATCAATGACTGCCGCCGGGCCGCCCGGTCGACAGATCGCCGACTGTGCCTCTTTCGCCAGATCGGGGAAGGCAGCCGTATAGTCCAGGGAAACCCGTTCGACGACGTCATCGGCCGCGTCGGTTTCTACCAATGCCAGGCAACTCCCGCCGAATCCGGCCCCCGAGAAACGAGCGCCGAAAACTCCTGGCGCTCCCCGAAGCGCTTCGTACAACGACACCAGTGGTGGAGTCCCGCATTGGTAGTTGACGATCGAGCTTTCACCCGAGTCATTCATCAAGGCGCCGAAAGCCTCAAGATCACCACGGCGCCAAGCCTCGACGCCCTCCCGGACACGGGCAACTTCGCCGAAATAATGGACCGCCCGGCGATCCATCGGGTCGGGAAGATCCATTCCGAAACCTTCAAATATTTCGATTGGCACGTCGCTCAAACGGGGTTCTCCGCTGACGGCCCGGCCGGCCGCTCTCAGCAGGCAACCGGCCGCCTGACGGCACTGATCAACCCTGGAGTTGTAGTCCGTGCCCACGAGATGGCGGGAGACGCCGGAGAAAAATGTCAGAACCCTGAAGTCCGGTGCGCCTTCGGGCAGGAGTGCCTGAGCCACAGAAAAATCCGAACAGTCGATATGGGTCAGACTACCGGCTTCGGCAAAGAGAATCACCGACTGGTCCAACAGACCGCTTGACAACCCGATGAACTCATTCTCAGCCCTCTGGACCATGTGTGCGATCTCGGCCCGGGCCAGGTCCAGTTGATTGACCTCTGCCAAGGCCATAAGAAAACAGACCAGAACAGCCGCCGATGAGCTCAAACCCATGCCTACAAGGTTGCCCCGCATCACGCCTGAAAAACCTCGATCCAGCGGGTACTCCGATCGCAACACACTGACCGCCGCGCGCAGGTAGTCGGCCCAATCCCCCCGTTTCTCGTACTGGCCTCGAAGGTCGACCTCGATCGGACCGGGAAAATTAAGGCTCTCCAGCCGTACGACCGGCTGATCCAAAGGAAACGCCACCATGACGACCGACCGATCGAGGGCCAGGCCAGTCACTTCACCGCCTTGATGGTCGACATGGGCGCCCAAAGGACAGGCCCTCAGGGGTGAAATGACGCCAAAGATCTCACCACCAACGGCGGTGAGCTGACGCAGACGCTGTTCGAGAAGATCGAAAGCCATCAGTATCTACCGCGCCTGACCCAGATCCCGGAATGGTTGCAGCAATCCATCGGTCCGAAGAGGATACCCGTCTCTTGGGCTTCGCGCTAACCCGGCTGGTCCCTCTCTTCGTTGACTTCCCATTGCGGTCTTTTGATCGTTGCGGTCAATTGTCTTCTGCGCCTCACGCCACCGATCAGGTACGATATCCCCTTCAACGGAGGAGCTATGAAACGCAGTCTGGGACAACTGATACTGACGATTATCATCATCGGTCTACCCTGTGTGGCACAGGTTTCGGCAACCGAGACACCACCCGAGACTGGTCCGGAGTTGGTCCTGGTTCTTTCCGGAGGCGGCGCCCGCGGCGCGGCCCACATCGGGGTTCTCAGGGTGCTCGAGGAGATGCACATCGTGCCGGACATGATCGTCGGCACCAGCATGGGCTCGATCGTCGGCGGGCTCTATGCCGCCGGATGGTCTCCAGACGAAATCGAAGAACTGCTGGTTTCGATCGACTGGAATGAGGTCTTCACAGACAAGGTGCCCCGCAACGACCTCAGTTTCAGGCGAAAGCAAGACGACCGACCCTATTTGATCAAGGCCCGGCTCCATTTCGACGAAGACGGCTTCTACCTGCCTGCAGGAATCCTCAGCGGCCAGAGCCTGGAGATTCTGCTCGAGACACTGGAAGCCCAGAGCCGGCCGGAACGGGACTTCGATCACTTACCAATCCCCTTCCGGGCGGTTGCAACTGACATTGAAAATGGGGAGGCGGTAGTCTTGGATTCCGGAAGCCTCGCCAAGGCGATGCGCACCAGCATGTCGATTCCCGGAATGTTCCCCCCAGTCAAGCATGAAGGCCGAACTCTGGTCGATGGCGGGTCGGTCGCCAATCTCCCCATCGGTATCGCCCAATCTCTGGGCGCCAAACACATCATTGCCATCGATATCAGCAGCCCGATGCAATCTCCCGACATGAAATTGAAGAACTTCTTCGACGTCTACAACCGGCTCAACTCCCTTCTAACCGTCGGTAATAGGAGGATCGACACCAAGAGGCTACGCCCGGACGACGTGCTGATCCGTCCGGACCTCGGTGACATCGGCTTCTTGGACTTTGACCGGGCGACGGAAACCGTCGCTCTCGGAGACAAAGCCGCCCGAGCTGCGGCCGATCAACTCCGGCCCTTGGCCGGCGCCCCTTCCCGGTGGGAGGCCTTCTTACGGCGGCAGCGCCGCCCGCCGACCGATACGATCCACGTCGATCGGGTTCGTTTTGAGGGATCCAGCCTGGTCAAGGATCCGGTCGCCCTCGCCACGCTGAACGTGCAACCGCCAGTGGACCTCGATCCCGATGACCTCAGGCGAAACATCTTGCGCCTGTACCAGCTCCGCCACTCGGGCGTCATCAGCTTTCACGTGGACGACGTCGACGGAGTCCAGGAACTGGTCATTAACGCCCCGCTCCCACCCTACGGTCGGCATTCGTTCCAGGTCGGCCTGGGCCTTTTCAACGATTTCGCCGGCAACGGGGAGTATAATTTCGGCGTCCGCCACCAGATGCTGCCCGCAAACCGGCGTGACGGTGAGTGGCAGACACTTCTGGATGTAGGCTCCGGTTTTCGGCTCTTCAGCGAGTTCTACCAGCCGCTGAGCAATACGCTTCGCTGGTTTGTCGTCCCGTCGATCAGCATCTCCCGTACCCGTCAGAATATCTGGGTCGAAGGCGAACCTCTGGCGACCTACGACTTCGACGAACATGAGGTCAATGTCGCCGGAGGCTACGTATTTGGCAACCGGAGCGAGATACGGCTTTCCGCCTTCTACTCAGACAACGCCTTCGACCTTCAGATCGGTGATCCGCTCCTTCCCAATCTCGAAGAAGACCGGGCCGGCTTCGACCTGACTTTCTACCAAGACACCGAGGATTCAGTGATGTTCGCCAGGTCAGGCAGTGAAATCAAACTGAGGGTCACTCGGACTGTCGAGGCCATGGGTTCTGACAGCGAAATGACCCAGTTTTCCCTTGTAATGGGTCAAGCATGGAGTTTCGGAAAGTACACCGTCGTCCCTTACCTTGAATACGGCGAAAACCTGGACCCGGCCACCAACTTCGCAGACCTCTTTTTTCTTGGGGGACCAGGCCGCCTATCCGGCCTGGGGTTTAGAGAACTCTACGGTGACAAAGTCGGCTTCGCCAGAATTCAAAGCTACCGGCTCCTGAAGAAAATCGACGTGGCCGGGATCGCATTCCGGGTCTATGCAGGGATCTCCCTCGAAGCCGGCAACACCTTCTCCCACGATCAGTCAGTGTCCCTCGACGACTTTCTCTTTGGTGGCACCGCTTTCATCGGCGCGGAGACCCCGATCGGCCCTCTCTACCTGGGCTACGGCTATACCGAAAGTGGCCGATACCGTTGGTACCTGGCGATCGGGGATCATTTCTAATCGGAAGCGGCCGGGGGTAATCCCTGGCCGAGCTTTGCAGGTTTTTGCACGCGTCCGAGCTGTCAGACTCTTCGAGACGACCGGGCTGACCGGCGCCGATCCTCACTCCCTCGACCTTGACATCGTTCAGGCTACAAATCATGATGTCTTGGAAGGATAGGATACGAGTAGGAAAAAAAGGGGGATTGTCGAAATGCTCAGGTCGAAACTTATGTGTGGCGCCTTGTTATTGATTATTGCCTTTCCTGCCTTTGGGTTGGCTGCTTCAGACGGTGTTTATACGGGAACGACCTCTCAGGGTCGTGACATTTCGTTCACGGTGTCGGGTGACGTCATCGACGAGTACTCAATCAGTTGGAGCTGCGGCAGCACCTCGGCCACAGTGTTTACGTACCAGAACTGCACTATCGCTGGAGATGGGAGCTTCACCTGCGGGTCTTCATCCTGTCCTTCTGCAGAATATACGACAAATATCGCGGTCAGCGGGGCTTTTTCCGGCTCTTCCGTTTCCGGGAGCTTCAACCTGGCGTTCAGGGCCAGTTTCATGGGTGGATGTTGCTACCTCAACAACGTCACCTATTCTGCCTCGACCTCGCCAGCGTCACCGGTGCTGACTATTGAAGACACCTCGGTCTCCGAGGGTGACGCAGGGTCAGGTCCTGCCCAGCTG
>CBDTUG010000092.1:0-6256 GCA_965363555.1 uncultured Thermoanaerobaculia bacterium | reverse complement strand
TTTGTAGCGTCGGCGGTTCCTGAGCTACCCCTTCTTCGACGGAATCGCGGTGGCATCCAACTCGAAGAGCAACTCCTCACGGCAGACGTCAGCGATCGTGCAGACGACAGGAAGATCCTGCAGTCCTCGCTCGCGCATCAAACGCTGGTACACCGGCACATCCTCGGGCCGCTTGATGAAGGCCGTCGCCTGACACACGTCACCCCACACCGCTCCACCCTGATTCAGCAACGCTTCGATCGTATCCAAGGTCTGGAGTGTCTGCCGTTCAAAATCACCGACATGAATGCTGACGCCGGCATTGTCGATCGAGGCCGTTCCGGACACCAGCACGTATCTGCCATGGCCCATGGTCAAGGCCAACCCGCGAGAGAATGCGGAGCCGTATTCCGGGGCCTCGTTCTGCCATGGGTTGGCCAGGCGCTTGATCCCAATCGGTCCCGCCTCCGCCTCTCGAATAGCCAGCAGGTCAAGCGTGCACCAGCCACCACGAGTATTCGAACCCAGGATGCCGGTACTCGCCGGGATCATCGTATTCCTTTCGGGGTTGAAGAGACCGAGGTTTTCGAATTTCCCGTTGCGAACATCATTGAACTCGTCATACCAATCGAGGATGTCCCGAAGGTAGAACCAGGTCCTGCAGACATCACCGAAAGTCCAGCCTCTGCTCTCGAGAATTTCAAACGCAGCCTCGAAGGCCACCCCGGTCTCCTCGCCGGCTTTTCCCCGGCTGCTCTCAGGGGCAAATCGTGCAAGATCCGAAAGATAAAGATACTGTGCGTCCCGGCCCTCGACCAGCCTACCGGCGACCTGACCCTTGCGGTGTATTAATTCCGGCTCACAGGATGGTGCAGGGCGTACCGAAATGCCATGCAGCCCCGCAAAGGGCGCTGAAACGCATGACCGGCCCTCGACGAAGGTCGGCGGTGGACTCTCGGCCAGGCCAAGATCCCGGCGGACCTGTTCACGACGCTCCAGCAGTCGTCCAGACCACTCAAGATCACCATACAGTCGTTCGTGCAGTAGAACCGACCCTGTGGCTTCGAGGTGTTCCGAGATGTGCCGGGTTGCATCGCCTATGGCCTCGGCCGGTGCAAAATCACCGACCGGAGGTATCCAGGTCAGAAAATCGAGATCCCCAGGTCCATTGCCTATTGTCAGCATCGATGCATTCCACTCCCGCAACGCCGGCCATCCTCGCCGCAGCCTCTATACATATTTTCTGGGGCGACCCTGTCCAGTTATCACAGAAAGTCCAGAGTGCCTTTCGCCCAGGAGCTTAACGGGAAGACCACCGTGAAGCAACTTCAATCTCAACTGAGGAAATGACCAGTCTTTAGTTCAAAAAACCGTAATACCAGGCGACACCACGCCACCGAAGAGGAACCTCACCGGTCGGACCGCCTTCCACCTCGAACATCAACGAACGATCAGAGATCGGGCCATCAGCCGGCATCAAACGGTAGAAACTCATCGACGGCTGTTGTGGGGTTCCCCCGATGCAGGTCATACCGTGCAGGGCCTGACGGAAGATCCCGGGGCTGCCATCTTCAGTTCGAAAGTGGAAACCACCACCGAAAAAGTCCTCGACTCCAGTCCCCCGCCACGAGGATGGCTCTTCGCCATCGATCCGAAGAGACTCATCACCCTCGAGAAAAGCCCAACCAGCCGAAGAGGTTGAGCCCGCCGTAACTGCAAGCCCCGCAAGACGTCCCGGCCCCACCAGGTCAAGGAGCACTGCGTCACGGCCGGGTGTGGAGGCCGGCACATCGATCACTGTGGCACCAAAGAGTCCAGCGTCAGAGACCGGAGCGCGCCCCAACCGACGAACGGCAAAGGCCAGCTTGAGACTTTTTGACGAGACCGATGACAACTCAACCTCAACCTCAGCCTCTAAGTGAAACGGCATCGGAAAGTAACTGTAAACCTCACCCTGGTCACCACCGATGAAGAGGGAGCGTACAGGCCGACACGAAGGTCGGCCGCGGCCAAAAAACCACGGAAGGGGCATGTCCACCGTCGCCTGCCCATCAAAGGACATTCGAACGACGACCTCCCCGAGGCGGTGAGATGGCAATCGCAGGACGATGCCGGTGATCTGATCGGGACCGTCAAAAGCCGCCAAGGTATGAGCCTTCCCGGGCTTCAATACCACGGTTCCCGAGACCGTTTCCACGGGCTCCGCGACCCACGGGTCGGTGCCCGGGTGGGCCAACAAACGCCGCCACAGAGAAAGATCCTCCAGCCCCGTGAAGCTGATGATGTCGGCCGGTTCTTCCAGTAGAAGAGCTGAAACCTGGAACCAGATCTTGGCTTTCTCGGCATTGACCAGGGAGACTCTACAGCCCTTTCGAAAAGGCAGCGGCAGGTAGGAGACGTTGCCTCCGCCTGATCGGCGCCGGTCAAGCACCATTGGCGCGAGGAAAGGTGGAATCTGCCCGCCGAAGAACTCCGGCAACGAGAGGTCGATGACCGGATCGTCGGCCCCGTCAACCCGAACCCTCAGACGGATCGACGGATCCAGATCGGTGCTGATGCCGTTGCCCTGAGTCATCCAGATTCTGGTGACGGCGCCGGCGCCCTCGCTTTCGAAGATCACGCCTTCTCCATCGATGACCCGGATAAAACGGGAATCTCCTTCGGAATGGCGGTCGAAGGGGCCACCGTCAAGAGCCACGCTGGAGGCCAGAGCCGTTCTGGCATCAGCCCGGACCTGGGAGATGACGCCTGGATCCTTCCAGACCTCCCAGGGAAGAGGCAGTTCCTGGCCGGCCGCCGGCAGAGCCACAGCGAACACAACCACCAGGAGCCATATCTTCCTTCGACGTTGAGCGTTGAGCGTTGAACGTGGAACGTTCACTCCATCAGTCCCTGCCCTGACGGTAGCGCGTATTAAAGGTCTCGATCAGGGCGATGCGGGCTTCGCCGCCCCTTTCGGTTCCCGGCAGCGGTCCCAGCGTGTCTCCATCCAGAGTGTACAAATCCATGTCCTTGCACCAGCCTTCACTTTCCAGTACGAAGACCCGGTGGGAAGCGTTGGTCGGGGGTCCTGTCGGCGCAGCAAACTCCATATGAACCTCTTCACCAGGCCCGAAGATCGCCGTCGCGCCGTCGGCAGCGGCCAGCAGGGGTTCAACCGGCCCGAGGCGTGTGTACCATCCCTCCTGGGATCGAGTGTCCCAGACCGGGGCTCTTCGTGCGTAATCGTAGTGGGGCAGGTGTTGCGCACCGGTCGTCCGCAGGGCGAAACCTGCTTGGGCCAGACGCGCCTCGACCAAAGGAAGCACTGTCCGCACCGCCTCCGGGCAGGGCTCGATTGCGACGATTTCCAGCCGGTCCCAGTAGATCTCCTGATTGGTTCTCAGCCGCAGTTCGGCTGTGCCCACAGGCAACGGCGGCAGCGGAACGGCCAATCGCCTCGGCATACCCGCCGGATAGCCCCACTGATCGAGAACTGTCGTCCAAACGCCGTCACTGCCCCTGGCTTCGAGCGTCGGCGCCTCGAAGGCGGCCCCAGCCTGCCAGGCTGCAAAACCCGTCTGGGAGTATGGGTATTCAATCCAGCCGTCAATAACCAGGGCCAGATCGTCCCCGAATGTATCGAGCCTCTGCTCGAAGTCGAGGGTCAAAACATGCTCGTCCTTCAGCATTCCGATGAAACGATGATCCAGTACTCCGACCGGCGCGCCCCGGAGATCCGCCGTCTGCACGGCCTCTGTGACGGTATCGCCAAGCTGGTTGACAGCCTCGATCGGCTGCAGACTCCTTCGGTAAAAAAGAGGCCTTCCCGTCGGCGCCGGTCCCAGAATCCCCATCCGGTCGTCAGGCACGATCGACCAGCCCAGCGGAAGGTCATAGGCAATGAGACGGACGGTGTCTAAATAGGTTGCCTCTTCCATCGGCTCGCCGATTTTGAGGATCAAGCGACCGTTCTTGGGGCTGAGAAGGCCCTCCGGCAGCAAGAGGTTCTCCCAGGGGCGCGGCTCGCCGTATTCGCCCGGCCCGACGGCAAAACCGATGCCGCCGACACCCAGGAGATCACTGACGAAGGCGTACTCTTCCCCGTCCCAGACGAAGAGAACCGGACAGCTGGAGAGCTGCCTTTGGGTCTCAGTCAGCCGGTGCAATTCGCCGACGGCCAGATTCATCTCGGTCTGATAGACGCCGTCCGACCATTCGATGGCGATGAAGTCGATCGCTGCGGCCCCACCCAGTCCCAGGCTGAGGGGCTGCAGGCTCTGGCCCGGCCCTGAGTGGTGTCGGAAGGTACTGGTCACGGTCCACCGCGGGCCGATCCGCACCGCCAGGTGAGTTCCAATCCCGGAAGCGTTGGACCTGAGGGCCGCCCCTTCGTCCTCTTTGCCGGAAACTTCGATGGCGGCAAAGGGAAATCTGCCCTTGCCTGGGCTGTGGAGAGTCGGTCCAACATCGAAAGCCCACGTCACCAGGGACGGCCCCAGTGCGGGGTCGAAGGAGGCCAGGGCCCAGGTTGCAGGCCCTTCGCCAGAGAGCTTTGCGACCTCCCCGTTCTCGATATTCACCACACTGAGTTGCTGGCCCGACTGGGCCACAATCTCCAGCACACTATTCCCGTCAACATCGGCAAGAGCCAAACGCCCGGACCCTCCACCGTTACCAACCATCGCTACTCCTCGGGCCTGCCAGACGCCGTCGTTCCCCGGCTTCCAGCAGGACAGCCGGCCGTCGCTTCCCAGCGTGTAGAGTTCGACCTGTCCGTCGGTATCTATATCTCCCGCCACGGCCGCAGCCACATCAGCCGAACGGAAGACCCCCCAGCCTTCGGCCTGTCGGTAGGACCACAAGAGATCGTTGGTCAGGACCTCGTGAGGCCCGTCGGAGGCCACCACGACGATGTCGGCATCTCGGTCGCCATCAAGATCGGCGAAAATCACACTCTTCGATTTTTCGTTGTCCCCACCGAGTCCCCAGTCCGCCGCCAGGGGCCGGAAGTCCCCATTGCGGTCGTTGTTGAGCAGTTCATTGGGGCCATCCGAGTTGACCAGAAAGATGTCGAGGTCACCGTCATGGTCGGCATCGACCAGGGCGCCGTCGACGGTGTTCCGGTCTCCGCCACCTGTAACACTCTCGGCTGTGATGTCTTCGAAAACACCATCACCAATCGCCCTCCACAGTTGATTGGGACCCCGGCGGCAAAGGTAGACATCCGTCAGGCCATCGTTGTCGATGTCACCCCAGAGGGCGGCGTTGACGCCTCGAATCTCGGCCAAGCGATGGTCGGACACCAGAGCAAAACCGCCTCCAGCTTGTCCGTTGGCGACGGCGTTGCCGCCATCGACGGTCGCCGCAAAAAAAAGGTCCAGCAGACCATCACCGTTGATATCGCAGACCGACAGCGTAGGTTCTCTTTTGTCAGTCCCGACGCCGTCCCGCCATTCAACGCCTTCAAAAGCCAGGGCTACAGGTTCCTCAAATACAGGCCCGGACGGCCGATTGGATCGCTGGGGCCCAGGCCCACCCAGAGGGATTGCTGCTCCCCGCCGGCCCATTCTCGTGTACTTGAATTCGACCAGGCGACCACGAGGGTTATCCTCCAGCTTGCGAAAGGTCTCCAGAGTCGCCATCGCCTTGTCACGATCTCCCATTCGTTGCAGGGTCTGAAAGGCCCGATAGTAGGCACTGCGCAGATAAGGATCGAGCTCGATAGCCTTCTGGTAAAACTCCAGAGCCTCGTCCGTCCTTTCCAACTGCATCAAGCACTGACCGACGAAATAGACGGCGTCAGGGTCTTTTGCATCCGCCGCAACCACCACCTCGAAATCCGCGAGTGCAGCCTCGGCCTCACCGGCATGAAGTTCCAGCAACCCCCGGCAATACCGTGCCCGGAGATTTGAGGACTCCAGTTCGAGCGCCCGGTCAAGGGTCTCCATCGCAAGGGCCTCGTCGCCCTCCGCCTGACGGTTGAGTGTGGCAATCGCAAGATTGACCAAGAGGTCCGGATTGTCAGGATGATTCTCTTCGAGCGCGGCAAAAACTGTCCGTGCCCCGTCGTAGTCGAAACGCCCCATCAAGGCTACACCGCGGTTGCTCTCTTTGATCAGCGTGTCGACCGGCACCTCCGGTGTAACGCACCCCAACGCACAAACAGCCGAAAGAGCAACGGCAGCGACACCCAAAAACCTCCCGGCCTCAGTAAAGCCCATTGATCCCCCCTTTTGGAAACGACGGCCATGATACCCTGTCATTTACTAGGTCAATTGATGGCAGCAATTTCTCC
>CBDTUG010000091.1:0-6297 GCA_965363555.1 uncultured Thermoanaerobaculia bacterium | reverse complement strand
CGGCATTACGCGAAGCGTATGCGGTTTGAGGGGGACGGTCGACGAAAGTCTGCTTTCGGAGGACGTGTCTCTCAAACCACTGGGCGGGTGGAGCCCGCGTGCCGGGCGTCAAGTAACGGCACCCCTCTCTGTGTTCTTCTCTGTGTTCTCTGTGTCTCTGTGGTTGATTGTTTTCTGGGTTTTTGCAAGAGGCTAAGCTGACAGCCGAACTCTACCTACAAGATCTCCAGGATGGCCTCGGGCGGACGCCCGAGGGCGGCACGATCACCGTTGATGACAACGGGCCGTTCGATCAGTTTTGGGTTATTGGCCATCGCGGTGATCAACTGAGAGCGACTCATGCCTTCGTCGTCCAGGCCCAATTCTTTGTAGATCGTCTCCTTTCGCCGCATCAAGTCCCGAGGGGCCTTGCCCAGGAGGGTGAGCACGCGGTCCAATGCCTCAGCCGAGGGTGGATCCTCGAGATAGCGGACGACAGTCGGTTCGATGCCTTGCTCTTCAATCAGTGCAAGGCCCTGCCTGGACTTGGAGCATCGTGGATTGTGCCAGATAATGACGGTCATGTGCGCCTCCGAAAGAAGATAGTAACGCGGAAGAGATCGTTTGTTGGGCACCTGGTCAATAGCGACGACGTTCTCTCGAGTGGCGGCTCTGCAAGCGGGGACGCCCGCGCCCCACAATAGGTCTCCCTCATATTCAGTTCTGTCCTTCTTCCATGCCTCCCAGCCCTCATCCCTTCGAGGTTCAACTGTTTTCTTGGCCCTTGCCGTGAGATATTGTGATTTTGGAGGTTGTTATGCGTCTTCCCCGAGAGTTGGACCCCGTCGAAATTCGAGTTCTGGGCAGTTTGCTGGAAAAGGAAAAGACGACACCCGATGCCTACCCTCTGACTCTCAAGGCACTGGTGTCGGCGTGCAACCAGAAGAGTAGCCGACTCCCGGTGATGCAACTGTCTGAGGCCGATGTACGAGCAGCTTTGGACCGCCTCCACCAAGAGGTTCTGATCTGGCCGGTGACTGGGGCCCGTGTCGAACGGTGGCGCCACGCACTCAGAAGACAATGGGGGTTGGACGATCCGACTCACGCGGTGATGACCCTCTTGCTCCTTCGTGGCCCGCAGACCATCGGTGCCATCCGAAACCGAAGTGAGCGTATGCACATTTTTGCCGACAATAACGAGGTCGAAGCCACCCTGGCTGTTCTGCGGCAAGGCGACGAACCTCTGACCGTTCTGCTGGGCCGCCGCACCGGCCAAAACGAGGCTCGCTGGATGCATCTGGTGGGCGGCACGCCCGACGAGGCAAGCCTGGCCTCGATCGACGAAGAAACCCGCGGACCGTCTCTGGCTCAAAGAGTCACCGACCTCGAAGAGCGCCTTGCCCGGCTAGAAGCCACCGTCGCCACTCTGACAGCTGATAGCTGAAAGGTCCTTCACAACCCCAACGCCTCGATCTCCACCATCCCGGCGTTGACTGCGTCCCGGGCCTGATTGAGCGCGTCCTCAAGCTCCTGGTTGTCGGCAAGGGAGGGGTGGAGTCTCAGATCGACGACACCCGAACCCAGATCGAAGGCGTAGACCTTCCCAGTGAAGGTGTCGTCAACAACGTCTGCAACAATCCGCCGGACGGCTTCGGGCACATCGGCAACAATCGCCGCAATGACCAGATTGTTGGAGAAGACCTGCCTCGGCTGTCCAACTGTCACCAGCCTCACCCCGGAGGCCTCGGCGACCGCCAACAACCCTGAGTTCGGCGACCCCGCCGAATACAGTGCGATCGCCACCCCTGCATCCGGCAGATTCTCAATTTCCCCAACACCAGTCGCCAACTCAACTCGACCCCAGGGATACCGGCACCTGAAGCCCTGCTCGAAGCCCGCCTCAATATCGGACCTTTCCGGATCCCGACCCAGGTCCACAATACCGACGGTCGATCCGCCCACAACAGCGGCGGCCACCCCGCCGAGGTAGGCCGCCCCGCTGAAAAGAAACTCGATCCGGCCAACATTGGGCTCGACAACCTCGCCGTGGTCGAGCACGAAGGCGGCCCGAGGAAACCTGGACGCCACCGATACCACAGGCCGCTCGAAGCCGGAACCGACACAGAACACGACTTCCAACCCGTGTCGTCCGGCCGCTTCAAGGGCCAACCGCCGCTCCTGGGTTGTGTGAACCCGTATCGATGTGGTCACCGCACCGTAGGTCTCGTGCAAGAGACGTTCGATCGCCAGCTGAGTCTTATCCCACTCCTGATCCGCCTCGCCCGTGACAATGATATGAACACGCAACGGCGACGGCGGCTTCATAGGTTCCTTTGCACGACACCCTACCCAGGAGACCGAAACCACCGCGAGAACTGCTGCAAGACGAAGCCAAGGCAAATGACGTTTCACCCTCCCATTGTAGGCCCGCCTTCCGCATTCGTCCTTGCCATCCTTCACTTTTCAAACTTCACCCTTCAAACTTCATCCCCCCTCCCTGCTACCATCGTTCCATGAGATTGGAATCACTGGTTGCCGAGTTGGATACGCTGCTCGATGTCGACGGCATTCGCGACTTCTGCCCCAACGGTCTTCAGGTCCAAGGGCGGCCGGAGGTTGGGCGCGTGATCACCGCCGTCTCGGCCTCACGGGCTCTCTTTACCAGGGCCGTCGATCACGAAGCGGACGCGATCCTGGTCCACCATGGAATCCTCTGGAACGCCTCGGAGCCCCCTCGGCTGATCGGTTCCTTCAGGGAACGCGTACGCCTGCTGCTCGACGCGGACATCTCTCTGCTGGCCTATCATTTGCCTCTCGATCGCCATCCCAAGGTGGGTAATGCCGCCCAATTGGCCTCCCGCCTGGGCCTCGAGTCCCTGGAGCCTTTTGGCGACCATGGCGGAAAATCGGTCGGTGTTTGCGGTATTCTCCCTGAGCCAATCGACGCGGAGACCTTCTTCGACCAGGTCGCCGTCGTCTGCGACCGGGAGCCACAAGTCTTCGAGGGCAACCGACCGACGATCAGCTCTGTCGGCATAGTCACCGGCGCTGCCGAACGCGAGTACCACCAGGCCGTCACCGCCGGCCTCGATGCCTACATCACCGGCGAGGCCACCGAATGGGTGCTGCACCAGGCCGCTGAGGACGGAGTGCACTATCTCGCCGCGGGCCACTACGCCACCGAAACATTCGGTGTGCGAGCCCTCGGCCGGCACCTGGCCACGCGCTTCGGCCTCGATGTCGAGTTCATCGATTTGCCGAATCCGGTGTAGGAGAGGCTGGGACGCCAGGAAGCCAGGACGCTAGGAGGCAAGAGGCTGGGGGGCAGGCGGGCTTCCTGCCGCAAAGGAGACTGCAGGCGATCGAGGGGACGACAGGAACAAGCGAAACCCTTTAGCGAACGGACTTTCAGATGAAGGTAGTCAAAAAGGTAATGATCGGGATTGCTGCGATACCCTTTGGAATCCTACTCGGGGCGTTTGCTCTGCCAGTTATCTTCGTCATGGAAACCAAGGCCTCTATCTCTCTTCGGGCCTTCCGCCGTCGCGAGGCAGGCCACGTATATCTTGTGTGTACGTCTAGGCGGAAT
The DNA here is from genome assembly GCA_965363555.1 of uncultured Thermoanaerobaculia bacterium. Taxonomy (GTDB): domain Bacteria; phylum Acidobacteriota; class Thermoanaerobaculia; order Thermoanaerobaculales; family Sulfomarinibacteraceae; genus DAOWGJ01. The sequence continues at coordinate 2,729 of CBDTUG010000091.1, read as the reverse complement.
TGGCATCACTTCCTGAAGAACAATCTGATTCCGGTCTTACCCGGCAACTTTCGCGTTATCTGGCATGAGCCCGAACGCGACGGTCAATGCCCAAAAACCCTCGAGCACTTTGCCCGTTCGTCCATTCTTGACATACCAAAGCCTTATCTTGTTGCAGTCACATCCCGGACCCTCTTGCACAGATCTCTCAATGAGGTTCTTCAGGGTCTCAAGGCACACGCCAAAAAGTCAGAAGAAACGCGCCAACAGTGTGTACAGATCATCACCAAGACCACAAACGAGTTTCAGCTCAGCCAAGACCCACCCTTATAGGGGCGTGGTTATTCCTTCAGGGGCTTCCAAATTCTAGTGAGCCTGCGTCCCAGCGTCCCAGCTTTCTGGCGTCCCAGGTTTCCAGCTTCAATTCACCCAATCCCCGTCACCATCAATCACATCGAACTTCCGTTTTCGCTTGAGCCGGGCCAGCTTGGCCTCTGTCACCCTGCGTCGAAAACGCAGTTGGAGATTTTTCAAAGCCCTTTGCACGCCTCCGGGCTGGAGCATGGCCCACGTCAATGCAACGGCAACACACAGGCCGACGAATCCGGCGAAATCCTTTGTGCTCAAAAATCCCATGAAAGCGAAGAGCACTTCCAACCCGAGGAACCAGCGAGCCTTGATTGGAAGTACAAAGAACAAGAGGATCGTCGCCTGGCCGTACAGGGTGGCGAAGGCCGCAATCATGACGGTGATCAACATGTACTGGCCCTGCATCAGAACGAAGGCGTTCGGCGAGACGGTCCCGCTGAGCATGCCTGCCCCCCTGACGAGGGCTGCGGCAATTCCTGCCGCCGTGACCACATAGATCAACAACGACCAGAAGTTCTTCCTCCCCACTCTGACGAAGACATCGCGGCCGAACCAGAAGAGGATCAGCAATGACAAGAGAAACCACAAGGACGGTGGCCCAAAGCCACAGAATGCATAGGTGACGACCTGCCACAGCGCACCGCGAAAAATCAGCGGACTCAATCGAAAAATCGCTGGAATGATGGCCGTCGCCTGGAAGAACTGCAAAACAAAGGTCCCGAACAGAACAGCCAGAAGAATCACTATGTCCTGAGGCGGAGGTCCTCCGGCAAGGCCGAAAGTCCCGCCCTGGCCACCCCGGCCCAAGGGATCGCGCGACACTCTCACCGGCCTGCTTCTCGTTCGGATTCCGCCGGCCATTGCAACTGTGATGCCCGGAGTCCACGATCCAGCAAGACCTCACCCCGATGGTCCCTGACCTGGAGTTTCAACAGGGGATCTTCCAGCGTCGTATCCGCCTCGATCCAGGCGAAGAATTCAAGGATCGATTTTTCGGGGTCCCCGGCGCAGAACTGACGAAAAGGCACACCATCCCCACAGGCCCGGGCCCTCTGAAACAGCGGGCTGGTCACCAACTCGTAGAGGGCGTACCCGCCACGATCCTCCAGCCACGGCAGGCGGAAGAGCTCGCTGCGGTGCACGTCACCGCTGAGCAGAATGACCCCGCCGACTTGATATCGGGCGATGGCATCCATCAGCCGTTCTCGCTCCACCGGATAACTGACCCACGCGTCGCTCTTGCGCGAATGACCATTGAACGGAGAGCCGCTGACGACGATCTTGAACACGGCTTTCGAACCGGCCAGCCGATCGACCAACCATTCGAACTGTCCCGCGCCGAGAAGGGTCGCTGTCTCCGGGTGGGCCAGGGCCTCCCTTGTCGGCGTGCGAAAGCTCTGATCGTCGAGCAAGAAAATGTCGACATCACCCCATTGCTGAACCCAAAACACGCCCTCACCTTTGAGTCCAAAAGAAGGATTGGGCGTGAACGCCATGAAGGTCTCGCGCGCCTGTTCGAGTACTGGATTGTCCCGGTCGCCGTTGTCCATACCGGAATCGTGATCGTCCCAGGTAGCCACCCAGAAGCTTTTCTTGGCCATTGTTACGAAATCTGGGACCTCACGGAACCTCTCGTAGGCTATCGGCAGAGCCTCAACGGCACGGTGGCGGTATTGCTCGCCAAGGTCTTCCATCAGGCGTCGGTCCTCCTCATTCGGCATGACCTCGTACCTCTCCAGTACCTCATTCCAGAGGTCGTCCTCCACCCAGAGCAGTCCGTCCGCGTAGGGCGTGTCCCCAAGAGCTAGGAAGAGATCCGGACCGGAGTCGGCGATCGCAGACCAGACTTCGGGCTTGAAACGAGCCCAGTGATTGGCACCGCTACCCGCAGCCATGACCACTCGTGTCGGGGCGCCGACTTCGGGCGGCGTGCGAAAGACCGCGTCTTCGTCATTCCACATGGTGCCGTCCGGGCTGTCGATTTGATACCGGTAGCGCCGTCCCGGTTCGAGTCCCTCAAGCACGACCGAAGCCATCAGCCGCGACTGCACATCCAGCGTTACCCAGGGGGAAAAAATCTTCGAACCCGGCGCATCGAGGGCAACTGCCGTAACTCTGATCGTCCTCGGCACCGGAGATTGCAACCACACCGCCACCGAGGTCGGGGAAGGGCTGCCCAGGACAGGCCCTCGTACGATGACGGCCGTTTCGCCACCACAGGCAAGCCCCGATACAACACCACAGATCATCGCAACAAAAATCCAGCACAGTCGTTTCATTCGGGGAGGATACAGCAACTGCCGGGAATCTCTTCGGGCACCATTGTGTTAAAATCATCAGAGACTTGAGTGAAGCTCGCTCAGGTCTCGTAAGGAGTCCAC
>CBDTUG010000090.1:0-6330 GCA_965363555.1 uncultured Thermoanaerobaculia bacterium | reverse complement strand
CCTTGAAACGATCGAACCGGCGATCGAAACCGGCTCCAACTCGGCCACCGGCGTTAGGACCCCGGTTCGCCCGACCTGGACGGCGATATCTCTGATCTTCGTCATGCGGCCTTCCGGGGGGTACTTGAAGGCAACCGCCCACCTGACGGCCCGACCCGTCGCACCCAGGGCCTTTCTCTCTTCCAGCCGGTCGACCTTGATGACGACCCCGTCGGTCTCAAAGTCAAAGTCAGCACGCTCATGGGACCACCGCTCGATCAACGTTTCGACCTCAGTGAGACCCTCGCACCGACCGAATCCTGGACTGACCAGGAACCCCCATTTCTCCAGGCGGCGGAGGTCCTCGACATGGCTTGTTCCCTCATGCCCCTCGGCCCCAACCAGCTGATAACACCACACCGCCAGTCGGCGTGAGGCCGCCACACGGGAATCCAGGAGCCGAATCGAACCGGCGGTTGCGTTGCGAGGATTGGCGAACTCCGCCTCACCCCGATCCCTCCGCTCACGGTTCAACCGGGCAAAGACCGAGCGCGGCATGAAAACTTCGCCCCGGACCTCAAAACGAGCGGGTCCCTGCTCGAGGGCCAAGGGCAACGATCGCATGGTTCGAGCATTGGCCGTGATGTCGTCACCGAGAGTGCCGTCTCCTCGAGTCACCGCACGAACGAGGCGTCCCTCCTCGTACACCAGTGAAATCGACACGCCGTCAATCTTCAGCTCTGCAGCCAGGCCCTCAGGGGTATGCCCCAGGGTTCGGGTGACCCGGTCGTACCACGCGCCCAACTCCGAGATCGAATAGGTGTTGTCCAGCGACAGCATCGGCACTGAATGTTCAACCTGCCGAAGGCCTTCGAGCGGTTTGCCGCCGACACGAAGGGTCGGAGAGTCTGCCGACATCAACTCTGGATGGACCGCCTCGAGATCCTTGAGTTCGGCGAACAGGCGGTCGTACTCGAAATCCGAAATTTCCGGTTCCGCCCTGCCGTAGTAGAGATCATCATGGCGCCGGATCTCGGTACGAAGCTCGGCCAAACGGGCGACAACATCAACCATTGTCATGACGCCGGTTCTGAAGGCCGTGGCCGGCGCCTCCGGCGTCTACGGCGAGTTCTCTTGACGGGGTCAACCACGACCTCCGGCGCCTCACCGGTCGGCTTCTTCCGAACCTGGTCCACCGCCCTGCACCAGGCATCCTTGGCGTTCCCCGAAAGCAGCCCAACCTCGGTGCCGATTTCGAAGAGGTCCCAGGCAACGGAAAAACTCTCGTGGCGGGTCATTTTGAGTACCTGACGGCCCCGCTCGGGAGGTCGGCGCATCTTTGTCAGGGCAAAGAGCCCGTGGTACATCTGATGAAAAGACTGATTGCTTACCATCATGTGGGTTGTCGCCGGTTCCAGCATCGTACGAAGTCGATCGAGGAACACAGCGTTGGCCAGACGTTGACCGTCAGAGGTCATCTCAGCCAAAAGTTGGGCGAATTCGGGCAAGAACAGAGCCGCGATGGTCGTTGCATCGGCCACGCCGCCCCCTCTCGAGATCCTGGCGTCCACACATCGCAGCAGCGGAAGGATTTGTCCACGGTCAAGATCCAGTTCCGGAAAGGCCTTCCCCAGAAGGCCGTAGCGGTCCCAACACTCCCAGATCCCAGCCGCGTGTCCAGACCGAAGACCTTCCATCAGTTCATAGGTCAAGCGGGCAGGGGCGGCCTCGGCAATCAACGCATGACAGGCGTGAATCGCCGCGTCGGTCTCCGGTTCCAGCTCAAATCCCAAGCGAACACCGTACTCCAGGGCCCTCATCATGCGGACGGGATCCTCTTCGAATCGAACGTCCGGGCGACCCACGACCCTGATGATGCCCGCGTCGAGATCCTCGAGACCGCCAACCCAATCGATTATGGAAAAATCCGAGATGTCGTAGAACAGGGCATTGATCGTCAAATCCCGGCGCCACGCATCTTCTTCCGGAGTTCCATACCTATTGTCATCCCGTACGACCTTCGGCCCCGGCTCATCGGGCGCCTCGGCCTCCCGTTCTTCAATCTCGCCTTCTTCCCAGTCGTCCGGCCCCTCAGGCGGCTCCGGACCGGCCCTGAAGGTCGACACTTCGACGACCTCACCCCGAAAGAAGACATGGACCAGACGGAAACGACGCCCGATGATCCGGGAGTTCTTGAAGAGGCGCCGGACCTCCTCCGGCCGGGCGTTGGTTCCGATATCAAAATCCTTTGGATTTCGATCGATCAACAGATCCCGCACACCTCCACCGACCAGAAAGGCCTGGTATCCCGCTTGGTGCAGCCGATAAAGCACCTTGAGGGCGTTCGGCGACATCCTGTTCCGAGAGAGGCAGTGCTCCGGCCGAGTCAGGACTCGCGGTGAAGTATGGGAGTGAAGGTCGTTACGAATCATAGTGAACAGCCATAGCCTCCGGAAACACTGCTCAAACAACGAGTTCCAGTGGGGCGCTATTCACGATACCCCAGCTCAGGCCCGGCAACTTTAACATTGTTCTTCCTAAAAAAACGCCGCCGAAGCGGGGTTTTGGGTCAGTTGATTTCGAACTTAGTTGAGGGCAACCGCTACAGTCGCCTTTTCGGTCGCCTTTTTGGCAAGATTGTCCACCACGAAGATCCGTTCGCCGATCATCGTACGACCACCCCAATAGTCTTCGGTCCAAATCACCAATACGTGCTCGCCATCGGTCAAGTCCCAATCGATGGAATCCAGGACATGATGCCACCTGGCGTTGAGCGTGAGAGAGTTCGACAGCCAGGGATACCACTCGTCCACATCGGGCGAAGGCAGGTCAATCTGATCGGCATTCTCATAGAATATGCCATCGATCCAGATCTCGACTTCCTCGACATGTTCGAAGTCAATCGCCCAACCCTTCATTTCGATGTCTCCAGAAACCCGTTCCATCACAAGCGGGAGGTCGATCTGCCCCCACGACGGAAGGTCCCGGTCGTCGTCACAGTCGAAGATCACTGGGAGACGAGCGATATCCGTCACATTGTTCTCCCAGTCTCCGGCCCGAATAGTGATCATATGAAGACCCTGGCGAAAACCCTGGTTGAGGAGAAGATCGTTGATATCCAGCGCGAAGAAAAAACCCGCATCTTTGGCGTTGGGCACATCAGGAAACAGACTCAGGATATCCATCCGCGGCAGCCCGTAGGTGTTGACCAGTTCCGTGAACTGCTCCAGCCACGCAAAATAGAAAGGTTCATAGGTGTCCAGCACTAATGCGCCGTCGATCAACAGTTCAACATAGGCAACTCCGCCGCGATCGGTTGTCGCACCGACATCCAACGCCCACCCGGCAACCCACTCGACATTCTCCGGATCCTCATAGGGTGGCGTCGAAACGTCTGCGGGGTCGTTGCAACCGTCACCAAACATGATGTGGTTTGGAAGCGGCCAGTCAATACCGCCGATAGGCGGCAGATTGTAGCCAGCGTTAAAGGTTTGAACGAAACGCCGCCCTATGACCCTGACCATACCCTCATTGTCGGTGAGACGAATGGCCACGGTGTGCACGCCGTTGGTCATTTCGGTCGTATTGAGCATTCGGATGAACCCGGCATCCTCCGCCCCGGGGTGAGCCGGAAAACGATGGGCAATATCCGGACGGTGAGTCCGGGTGTTGACCGGACCGACGATCAGGCCGTCGACGAGGACCTCGATTTTGGCAACCTCGGAATCGTCGAGCGCCCAGCCGGTCATCGGAAAGATCCCGTTCATCGGCTGATTTTCGCCCGGCCTTTCAAGCTCGCCGAAGGGCGCCTGATTCAGAGTCGGCCTAAGGTTTACGACAATGTGGCCGTAGTCCCACACCGTCGAATCAGATAAGGTCACACGCAGGAAGAGCGGATGTTCACCCCAGGTGTAGTTGCCAGCGTTGAACGAAACGCTGAAACCCGGGCGTTCATACGGCGTCCCGGCATACCAGGGATAGGCCTGCAGTACATCCCACCGCGGCTGACCGAGATCGGCCGACGCGACATAGACATCATCGACATAGAGGTCCACACTGCTGACGAGTGCTTCACTCCATTCACAACTCAGCCACTCGGCAATAGGACCACAATCCTCGCCGTCATCCAGGATCCATCCCTGAACTTCGACCAACCCGAACACGGCGTCGCCATCTTGAGGTGAATCAAGATGGAAGACCGTGTTGGCGACGGCTGTCAAGGGAAGCACCACCAAGGCGGCTACCAGCATTCCTCGGATCACATTCTTAAACATCGCCGATCCTCCTCTGCCACAGCTAAATCACGGTAATACCTTACGAATAGATGATATATCACACACTTACGTCGGTCAACGTCTTCTAATTCAAGAAGTTTTTTCTACTCTTTTGGGGTGATGACGATCACAGTCCATCTTGCCCCGCGTTCTTGTCGAAACTCAGTCCACAATCAGCTTTCGAAGGGAGAAGATGCTGGTTTTAAACAACTTAATGACATTTTCCGCAAAGCCGGGACCAAAAAGAGACCGGCAAGCCCTCCGAGTATCGATCGGCAGAGAATCGTTCTTCCCGCCTCTCCTCCTTATAGGATAAAGTAACCCTGACGTCCGGCTGGCCAAGCCCGCCGGGGATCAAGGAGTCTCACAGTGACCCAAGTTCAACTGTTCTCCCACCTCGATTGTGAAAGTCATGTGCCCGGTTTGGGTCACCCGGAAACTCCCGAGCGGGTCCGCCGGGTTCTCAAGGCACTGGAATCCCTGGGGCCAGAACTGGTTAAGGCGGTTCCTGACATCGTTTTACCACCGGAAGAAGATGTCTTGGGCGCTTTGAAGTGGATTCATGACCCGGCCTACATTGACCGCGTTCGTCAGGCCTGCGACGGAGCTCAGCCATACGTCGACAGCGCCGATTGTGCGGTTTCGTCGGGATCATGGGCCTCCCTGATTGCCGGCCCCGGATTGATATTGCGCGCAGCATTGGATCAGGCAAGCGGGAGATTCCAACGGGCATTTATCGCCGCCCGTCCTCCCTCCCACCACGCAGAACGTAACCGCGCCCGGGGTTTTTGTTTCTTCAACGGCGCCGCTCTTGCTGCAGAGGTCTTGACCAGAGCCTCGGGCGGCCCGGTCCTTATCGTCGATATCGACGCCCACCACGGCAACGGCACACAACGGTACTTTTGGGAACGAGCTGATGTCGGTTATGTGTCGGTCCACGAATATCCAGCCTTCCCCGGATCAGGCGGCGCCGATGAGCTCGGGGAGGGACCCGGCAGAGGTTTGACACGAAACGTGCCGTTGGCGCCCGGTGGAGACGATTCCATCGTTGTCACCGCCCTTGAAAACGCCCTGGAGGAGCTGGGCTCCAGGATGCAACCGGTTGCTGTCGTCGTCAGCGCGGGATTTGCAGGCCACGAAGACGACCCCGTCAGCGGGCTCAGGATGACGCACGATGGCTTTCGGAGAATGACCCGAGCCATTATTCAGGCGTCCGACGCCTGGGCCGAGGGCAGGATTTTCTCAGTGCTCGAGGGAGGCTTCGCCCTCGATTCTCTGGCATCGTCGGCCAAAGCACACGTCGAGGTCTTGGCCGGAGTGTCGACGGTGAATTAGGCCAGGAAGCCAGGAGGCTGGGAAGCGAAATGAACGTTCAACGTTGGACGTTGGACATTCATTGCCCCCTTCGACCCCTTCGACCTCTTTGACCCTTTGACCCTTTGACCCCCTAAAATGCTATCCTCCCAATCCATGGCTCAACGCACCTTCCGTGTCGTATTTTCTCTGGTGCTGACTGTCGCCTTGTTGGCGGTATTTTTTTGGAATGTTGACTTTTCGCAGGTCGGTTCAGCGTTGGCAAATGCCCGAACAGGAATGCTCCTTTTCGCCGCTTTTGCCGCACTTTTTTCGTATTGGCTCCGCGTCATCCGCTGGCAGCAAATCCTCAGGCCTGCCGGCAAAACCCGGCACTCAAGCGCACTGCTGGCAACGGTCGTCGGCTATGCCGGCATCGCCCTCCTGCCTGCTCGATTGGGCGACCTGGCCCGACCGTTGCTGCTCTCGAAACGAGACCATCTGCCAACCTCGGCGACCCTTGCCTCGATCCTGACCGAGAGAGTCATCGACTTGTGGACGATCGTTCTTTTCTTTTTCGTCTTCCTTGTTGCCCCACCCGAAATGCCCCACCTCAGCGCCGAAGGCGCAAACACCCTGGACCTGCTGCGGCTTTCTGGGTGGATCATCGGGGCCGGTTTGTTCGTCGGCACCGCCATGCTGTTTGGCCTCTTTCGGTATCAGGAGCGGTTCATTAACCTGGTTTCCGCCCCAATCGGCCGCATCAAGACCTCCTGGCAAGCAC
>CBDTUG010000089.1:0-6337 GCA_965363555.1 uncultured Thermoanaerobaculia bacterium | reverse complement strand
CGCTCAGGGATGTCAGTCCCAGAGTGGGCGTCGCATCATTCGCGATTTGCAGCCGTGTGAAGGTTTCCGACCGGGCCTTTAGGGATCAATATCCTTCGACCTCGTCGTCTTCCTCCGGTTGCCTATTTTCTTTGACGGCGCCGTAGATGAAGTAGATTCCGATCAGGACCAGGATCGCCGGATACCAGGTCTGAAGGAATTCGCGGACAAGGTAGAAATCGATCCACTCCCGGCACAGCAGGACTCCGCCGAGTACAACAAGGAAGACGCCGGCTGCCAGGCCTCCCTGAAATGGACCGGCCGGCAGTTCACGGCCTTCGCCGGCTGCAAGGTTGATCAACTGGGCCTGACGAAATGCGTCAAAGATGGCGAAGAAGAAGAAGAAGATGCCCAAAAGCGGCAGTTCCAACAGGAGTATCGGCGCCCAGAAACCAACAAAGAAAGCGAGCGCCCGCGAGTATTGACCCAGGTAGAGGTGGCCCAGACCAAAGGGAATCAGGGACAGGAGGGCGGCGGCGACAGGTGATTTCGGGGGGGAGTCGTCGAGCGACTCATCGGATTGCGGGATCCATTCCTGCGATTCGAGGGCCTCGGCCGGTTCTGGTTCCGGTGGCTTGGGCTCTGGAGGTCTGGGGGCCGGTGGCTTGGGAGGCTTTGGTGGCTCCGGTACGGCGGGCACGCCGATTTCTTCGGGTTTCTTTTCGTCGGTCATGATGTTGTCTCCTTGGGGTCATCGACGTTGGCGGTGTCGCCGGAGTCGGGTTGGTCGGTCAGGCGGGACCAGGTCGAGCGGGCGGCGTCGGCGGCCCGTTGTCCCAGGTTCATTGCTCGCCAGAGCATGACTTTCGCCTCGGACCGTCCGGTTTCGGTGGCGCCGGAGAACCCGTCTTTGAACAGGGTGTTGACCTGCTGCATCGGTGCGGAGGCTTCATATCGGGCAAGGGTTACCGGGTTGCCGATGGCGAGTGATGCCAGGATGGCCAGGCTATAGGCTGCCGCCGTCGCTGTCCTTTGGCCCAGCACCCTGCGGGCGCTGAAGGGCCGCCTGGGCCTCAGACACCGGGAGAGGAGGTGGTCCGGAGGTGTAAGCGCATCGCTGACTTGGTGGATCAACCAAAAATCACTCCAGGCCCTTCTGCAGGAAGAGCAGGTCTCCAGGTGTTGGAACAGGCGGTCGAGATTGGTTTCGGAGATTTCTCGGTCTATGGCGGAGAAAAGCAGGCCCAGCCACCGTCGACACGGTGAATCGGCGACCTCCACTTTTAACTGTGCCGGGGGCTCGAGGTCGGCCATCGTCCGGCCGAAGTCAAGGATCTCGCGAAATCCATCAAGGGTCTCTCGGCATTCGGAACACGTCTCGATGTGGTCCTCGACAGTGGTGAGTTCGTTGGGCTCAAGCTCTCCTTCGAGGTAGAGGCTGAAACGCTCTCGGGTGAAATCGCAGGTATTCATCAGGCGCCGACCTCGGCGGTTGAAGAGGGTACGGCCCTGATGTTGGTGCGCCTTCGAACAGAGGTTGCAAGTTCGAGCCGGGCTCGGTTGAGGCGAGACTTGACAGTGCCCAACGGCAGTTCCAGGGCCTCGGACATGTCCTGGTAGGTCAGCCCGGCAAAGTCACGCATCAAGATCAACTCAGCCAGATTGGCATCGATTTGGTGAAGACTGGTGGCAACCAGGCGCAAACGCTGTCGCCTTTCGGTCTGGCCGTGCGGGTCCTCAGAGCTGGGGAGCCGGTCGATGATCTCTGGGTCGAGCCACGCCGCTTCCCGTTCCCGGCGGCTGCGTCGGTGGGCATCAATCAGGAGGTTCTTCGCCACCCGCCACGCCCAGGCCATGAAATTTGAGCCTGCGTTGTAGCGGTGGAGGTTCTCCCAAAGTTTGAAATAGATCTCCTGGGTCAGCTCCTCTGCGATGGCGGCAGATGGGGCGTAACTCGCACAGAGACGGAAGAGGGGTTTCATCGTGGCGCTGACGAGCGCCGACCATGCCTCTTCATCTCCCTTGCGGCATTGCTCCACGGTGGCCTCCAAATCGTTCGTTCCCATGTCTTCCAGGATAACGCCGTTTGGCAGAAAAGGTTCGATGGAATGCTCGATTTGGTATTTGTGTTGGTGAAACCATGATTGGTATTCGTTCAACCTGTCGTTTTCCGGGATCTGGAAGAAAGGTGATTGGCGCGCTGCGGTGCGCCATTTTGACGGAGCTTGCCGAATCATGCCGGTGACCGGGTGGCCGACTGGAACGGTTGAGGAGCGGGTACTTTGTGCCCTGGCCGAGGTGCGCCCTGCCTTGGTGGCTGATGGTGGTGATGTCAGCCTGGTGTCGATCGATGGTTCGACAGTTCGGGTCGAGCTCCGTGGCGCTTGTAAGACCTGCCCAATGGCCCACTCGACCCTTTCGGATTTTGTATTCGAGAGGATCAGGCTTTACGCGCCCGAAATCGACGAGGTCCTCGCCGTCCGCACTTGAGCTGATAGCTGAGAGTTCCTCAGGCGTTACAGTCTGGGCAAATTCCCCTGAACTGGAGGCAGTGCTCTTCGATGGTGAAGCCTGCCAGGCACGGGTGCCGGTTCCATTCCGGGGTTGGACAGTTCTCGATGTCCAAGATCGACTGGCAGCGGGTGCAGGTGAAATGAGCGTGAGGCGTCAAGTCCGCCTCGAAGTGTGCCTTACGGTCGGTCCCTCTCAATTCGATGACTAGGCCCTGGTCTTTCAGCACGCCCAGGTTTCGGTATACAGTGCCCAAAGAAACCGTCGGCAGCGTATCTCGGACCTGGTCGAATACCATGTCCGCTGTCGGATGACTCTTGGAGTGCCTGACGACTTCGTAGACCACTTTGCGTTGTCGGGTTTCACGTGTAATTCCGTTTTTGGGCATCGCTCCTCCCTGAGCCTTTGTATCATGGATGGTCCGGAGTGTGTAGGGTATTTAATCATCAGAGCCTTTTGGGTGTCGTGAAGTCACTTTTTCGTTGTATCCTCCGCCCGTACAGGGCCTCGAATTCGCCTCGAAGGGCACTTCACGACCCGACGAAGTCCATCTGTCGTTAATGCCCTACGTACTCACAGGTTGAAACGAGAGGAAAATCGGGAACGGGCACAAGAACGGGCTCGGGTTAAGGTGTCAATGAAGGGGGCAGCGGTTGAATACGAGAATCGAAGACATGGCACCGGAGCAAAGGCCGAGAGAACGTTTGAGGAATCGAGGTCCGGAGAGCCTGTCGGAAGCTGAATTGCTGGCCGTTTTGCTACGGACGGGACGTCCTGGTTGCAGTGCCGTCAACGAGGCTCAGGCCCTGCTGGCTGAGGCCGGTGGGCTGGAAGGTGTCGCAAGGATGTCGGCCAAGGAGCTCGAGCGCCGTCCGGGTATCGGCCAAGCCAAGGCAGCCTCCGTTTGTGCGGCCCTGGAGTTGGGAAGGCGGGTGGCCAGGACCGATGTCCCGGGAACTCAACTCCTGGAACGCCCCGAAGCGGCCGCGCAGTACCTGGTCGCGCGCCTGAGGGGATGTCGTCGGGAGATCTTCGGGTTTATCAGCCTGGATACTCGTCACCGTTTCATCTCCGATCACGATTTGTGGGAGGGTACTCGGAACCACGTTTCGGTCGACCCTGCCGAAGTGTTTCGGACTGCCCTACTCGATGATGCGGCCGGGGTCATTCTCTTTCACAACCACCCCTCAGGTGAACGGCAGGCCAGCCGAGACGACCTTCAATTGACGTATCGATTGGTTCGTGGAGGTCGGGCGGTCGGCATTGAAATATTGGACCATCTCATCATCGCCGGGCCGGATTGGGTCTCACTGAGGGCCGAAAACCCGGAGATCTTTCAGGCCGGTGATTGATCGCCGGCCGGTGGCACTCAATCGGGTTGGGGGCGATCGCAAATTTCGGAACTTGACAACACAGCCGGCGGCAGGGAGGATGACGGCCGAGTGTGATTGTGAATTTGGGGGAAAAATGAAAAGAAATCTGATTCTCGTAACGATCGTTGCTTTGTTGGTTGCCGGTTCTGCCTTGGCCGGTGATACCACTCGCTATGGCGAGGGTGTCACTCTCGAAAAGGCGGTGACCATCGAAAATCTATTGGCCAGCCCGGCTGATTTTCTGGGCCAAAAGGTCCGAGTCGATGGAACGATCACCGGCGTATGCAAAATGCGCGGGTGTTGGATGCAGGTGACCGACGACAATGGTAATGGTGTCCGGATCAAAGTCGAGGACGGAGTCATCGTTTTTCCAGCGACCTCGATGGGGCAACAGGCGTCGGCCGAAGGTGTCTTCGAAGGCATCCCGGTGGAGGCCAAAGAGAAGAAACACGAAGGCAAAGAGGGCGACAAGCATGAAGCTTGTGATTCCAAGCCCCAGGGCGAGATGATTTATTTCATCAAGGGCACCGGCGCAGTCATCCAGTCGTAGGAAGCTCTCAGCGTTCAGCCTTGGAAAATTTGACTCAGAGGGCGGGGTTGATCCCCGCCCGTTTCGTGTGTCAGGGCGGTTGGAGGTGAGATGGCCAAGTTTCGTTTCCGAAAATTGATTATTGCGGTGCATAGGGATGTCGGATACTTCTTTGCCGGCTTGACGGTGCTGTATGCGATTTCAGGCGTGGCGGTCAACCACGTCGAACACTGGAACCCAAATTACACCGTGACCCACACTGAGCGGTCGGTCGGGGATCTCTCGTTTGTCGAGGACAGTCAACTGGGAGCAGAAATTCTCAGCCGAATGGACATCGAGGAGACGCCCAAGGCTGCGGTCCGTATGTCTGAGAAGGAGTTTCGAGTCTTTCTGAAAGATCGGACCCTGCACGTGGCGACGCCCTCTGGGCAGGTCGTCGACGAACTGGTGTCCAGGCGGACCGGTTTTTTTCACGTCAACTACCTCCACCTCAACCACGCGAAGGGCCTGTGGACATGGTTCGCCGATATCTATGCCATTGGTCTTCTGGTTCTCGCGTTGACCGGGATTTTCATTATCACCGGCAAGAAGGGCCTGGGAGGCCGGGGACGCTGGTTGTTGATTGCCGGAACGGCCATACCGCTGATATTTTTGTTGCTGAAGACTTGAGGCTTCAGGCCGAAAATCGCAGTATGCACAAGCAGGGCACGGGATTCAGGTCGCCGGTCTCACTCTTTGACCCTTCGACTTTTCGACCCCCCCTTGCCTTGAATCGCCGTCGATGGCATCGTGGCCCCATGTCAGAAAGACCTGAAACTCCAAGCATTGGCGAGCGGGAAGAGTTGCAGACCCTTCGGAGACGGGTTGCTGAATTCGAAGACATCATCCGCTGTCTTCCGATTGGGTTCATTTTCATTGACAGGGACGACAAGGTGGCCATGGCCAACCCAATTGGGGCAGAGATTCGGTGTGTTGGAGATCGCCTCGGAGCACCGGTAGCAGACTGCCATCCCTCCGGGACCCACACGACCCTGGGAACGGTGATGGAGCGGTTTCGAACGGAGCCGCAGATGCCAGAGCACCCGATCGTTCTCGAGCGGATGCACCGTTACGAGGTGACATATTCACGCGTGGCCAACTCCGAGGGCGAATACCGAGGCATTCTGTGGCTGTCCCATGACATCAGCCGCCGCAAGCAGCTCGAGCGTGAGTTGATGCACGCCGAGCGCCTCGCAGGTCTCGGCCGAATGGCCGCAAAGGTTGCTCACGACATCAAGAATCCACTGAATGCAATACAAGGCGCCGCACATTTTCTTCAGCAAGAAGAAAGTGAATCAGACTACGCTGAGGAATTGACCACGATGATCAAGGATCAAGTGGGCCGGATCGCTGCTCTCGTCACCCACCTCAACGAACTGACTCGGCCATTCGAATTGACGTTGGAATCTGTCGATCTGGAACAGGCGATTCGAGGCCAATTGAATGCCTGTTCGGTCTCCCATCCAGGAATCTTGTGGTCTCTTGATGCCGACCTTGACGGGTCGGTTCAGGTCGATCGGACGTTGCTGGAACGCCTGGTGTGGAACGCTGCCGAGAATGCCTGTCTGTCGATGGCAGGAGAAGGGAACCTGGATATCCGAATCCGCCAGCGGCATGAGGAGGATGCCGGTTGGGTCGATATTGAGTTCGAGGATTCGGGACCGGGCTTCCATTTCAAGGTACTACAGGATCTTTTCCAGCCGTTCCTGACCACTCGCGAGAACGGCACCGGACTCGGATTGACGATCATGCGGGAGATTTGTTTGCTGCATGGTGGTGATTTGACGATTGAGAACACCGGGAACGGGGCCCTGGTGACGGCTCGCGTGAGTGCTCGATGATGCCGAGAATCCTGGTTGTCGAGGATGAGATCGCCGCTGCGAGGGTGATTAATCTGAATTTGGAG
>CBDTUG010000088.1:0-6374 GCA_965363555.1 uncultured Thermoanaerobaculia bacterium | reverse complement strand
GCTGTTTCAGGACCAGGGATGGAATTTTCATGGTGCCTCCATAGATCATTATTTCAGTTGCCAAGTATACCCGGGAAGAGAGCTATCAGCTGAGCCTCATGCAAAATTCGTTTCGGCACGATGCGGGGCAGGAGCCCCGCGGTCCAGGACGCAGTCCCGGCAGTCCCTTTGCCTTTTCTCTTTGTGCCTCTTCGTGCCTCTTTGTGGCTATTTCCTAATTTTTGCACGAGGCTAAGTTCTCAGGCGATGAGAGAGCCCCGCTCGATTTTCTTTGGGAACGATAGCCGTCCACTGGGGAGGGCAGTCGTCTCGGCCAGATGACAAGCTGATAACCGATAGCTGATCGCTGACGGCACCCGAAGAAGCCAGAAAGCCATATTTCTGGCTCTTTCGGGTCAGGCACACATCTTGCGTTCTCTCCAGGTGATGGAGGATCCGATGACCAATTCCAAACGAATCTTCAACCTAATGCTTTTTGGCTGTCTGCTCAGCCTCGCGCCTGTGGCCGAAGCCCAGAGTTCTTGGAATCCGGGCGATTGGGGTTCGATCAGGTTCCGCCTCGGTCTGTATGAACCCGCGGGCGATTCGAACTATTGGAATGAGAAATTCGACGTCTGGACCGGCGAGGCCGAGGATTTCCAGGATCTGGTGTGGGGCATGGATGGACTCTGGATGGCTGCGCCAACGTGGGGTCTGCAATTCGGCACCTCCTGGTATCAGGGTGGTACTACCCAGTCATACCGGGATTGGGTAGATGACTCAGGAAGAGAGATATCCCACCGTGCGGAACTGTCAACCTGGGACTTGACTGCGGCTTGGATTTTCAAACCGTTCCAGGGTTCGAGTGTCAGGCCTTATTTCGGCGTAGGTGGCGGTCTCCTGGCATGGCAGCTTCTGGAATATGGAGACTTCATTGATTTTGGAGATGACGGCTCTGTTGTATACGGCAGCTACCGCGACGACGGTACGACCTTCATGGCTTTCGGCGTTGCCGGCCTGGAATTTTTCAGCCGTTACGGCTGGTCGTTCTTTGTCGAGGGACGATGGAAGGAAGCCGAAACTTCGCTGGGCGGCGGTTTCGGAGACTTGAATCAGCGGCTCGATCTTTCGGGCCCAGAACTCAGTGCCGGCATTGCCTGGAACTTCTGAGGGCGACGCAAAATTCAAGGACGAAATCAACACATCTGCGGTATAATAATCACGTGCAAAAAAACAATGGAGGAACCGAATGATTTCAACCCACAGCCAGGTTGGAGGGACTGAAATGACTCTTGACAAGCTCCGTTCACAGCACCAGGGCCACGAAGTACGTCTCCAAGAGCTGAGAATGAAAACGCTGCTGACCCCTGAAGAAGAGTTCGAAGAGAAGCAGCTGAAGAAAAAGAAACTCCGGCTGAAAGATCAAATGGAACTACTCCGCAGAGTGGCTTCCTGATCACAAAGAGGTGGAACTGGAACCAGTACGGCTAAAAGCTTGATATTATCCAGCATCGGACCTCGTCGGCAGGAGCCCGAGGCGGGTCGATAGAATTCCAATATGAATGGGGAACCCATGCCTCGCTTTGCCATCCTGGATCCCCTGACCCTGGTAGGTCAGGAACTTGTCGCAGAAACCAAACAACGTTTTCCTGAGGCCGATATCAGCCTCTTCCATACCACCGACGACGAGGAACACCGGATCTCCGAAATCGAAGGTCAGGCAACCCTTGTGCCGCCCTTGAGCCAAGGAGAGCCGCTGTCGGGGTTTGACGTCGTTCTCTTGGCGGCCGATCAAATTAGCCCTCATCTGAAGCCACTCGAACAAATGCTCGAGGACAACAACACGGTCGTCTTCATCGACGCCTCATCCCTCGCCCATTACCGCCACCTCACAACACCAGCCCTGAATGCCGGCGCCGTGACATCCGGCGCGCGTCTCCGCCCGGCTCACCCGTCGATCATCGTCGCGGACAGCGTTCTCCGGGCCCTCGCAGATTTCGAGCCCACAGCGCTGACGGTCGCCGCCATCGAACCCGTATCAATTTACGGCAAGGAAGCGATAACAACTCTGGCGCACCAGGCTGCCCAACGTCTGCAAGGTGACGGTGTTTCCCAGAAGATCGACAAGCGGGTCGCCGCGTTCAACATGACGCCTGTTCCCGGTGATGATTTAACGAACGAGGCTTCTGAACTCTTCCCTGATCTGGAAGTTGCGGCAACACGGACGCTCGGAGGCTGTTTCCATGGCCACTTGGCCGTTCTCTCTGTGACTTTTGCCTCGCCCCTGCCCTTCAAAGCGGCCGTCCGTGCTCTGAAGAATGCCCCTGACCTCACGATCAAGAAATCTCCCCTGAACCTCGACAGGGTCAGCGACCGGGACGGGATCTGCCTGACACAGCCCGAGGTCTCGCCGGGAGGTCATCTATTGACGCTTCAGGCGATCGTCGACGGCCTGAAGATCGGCGGTGCGGTGACGGTTGCCTCAATGCTGGAGGGGTTCGGAGAGAGCTAAAGCGCTCTCATGCAATTTACCGACGAATTGCCAAGTGGCTGATCTCCGCTATCATAACTACCCGCCGGAGCCCCTGCCCGGCCCGAACAAGGAGAAACTCATGACCAGTCCCCTGAACAATCTCGAGCCCCGAGGCCTTTGGACCCATTTTGACAGCATTCGGCGAACCCCACGTCCCTCGAAGCACGAGGAAAAGATCATCGAACTCTTGAAGAAATGGGGCGCCGACGGCGGCCACGAAGTGCATCAGGACGCAGCCGGAACGCTCAGCATCCATGTGGCCGCTACACCGGGCCATGAAAAGGCGCGGACCATCGTTCTTCAGAACCACATGGACATGGTCTGCGAGAAGAACTCGGACATTGAGCACGATTTCATGACCGAAGGCATCAAGGTCGCCGTCGAAGGCGATTGGGTCCACGCGATCGGCACCACCCTCGGGGCGGATAACGGCGTCGGCCTTGCCGCTGCCATGGCTATTGCCGATGATCCCGAGGCCGTCCACGGTCCCCTTGAATTGCTCTGTACCGTCGACGAGGAAACCGGGCTGACCGGCGCCATGCAACTGGATCCGGCGATCGTCTCGGGCCGAATCATGCTCAACCTGGATACCGAAGAAGACGGCGCTGTCTACATCGGCTGCGCAGGAGGCGCCGACAGTAACGCCGCCCTGCCCCTGACACGTCGCCGGGGCGCGCAGGGATCGGTACCAGTCCGATTGACCGTGCGTGGTCTCCGCGGTGGTCACTCCGGACTCAACATCATCGAAAACCGGGGCAACGCCATCCGTTTTGCCGTCGAAACCATCCTGGCAGCTATGGAACAGGATCCCGATATCGATGTGGTTCACTTCGACTCCGGAACAAAGCACAACGCGATTCCGCGGGAGTCTTTCGCTACGCTCCGGATTCTCAAGGACCGGATCGAAGGGTTCAAGGCAGTGATGGCCGACTGCGAAAGGGGGTTCAAGGAGGAGTTCGGTTCGGCAGAGCCTGCGATCGAGCTTGGCCTTGACGAACTCGACGACACCGACGAGAACCTGAAGGTGCTTGAGACGCATGTCCGCGACACTTTCCTGCGCCTGATTGACAGTCTGCCCCACGGCGTACTTGCAATGTCTCGGGACGTGCCGGGCCTGGTGGAAACCTCGTCGAATCTAGCGGTCGTAAGGACCTCCGATGACTCGGCGCATTTCGTCTGCTCGCATCGTTCCTCTGTGATGCCGGCCCTGTTCGCTGTTCGCCGGAGAGTCGGTTCGATCTTTCGGCAGGCGGGCGCGACAGTGGTCATCAAGGACTCGTACCCCGGCTGGAAACCCAACCCCAACTCGCCGATCGTGCAGACGACGGTCAAGGTCTTCGAAAAGCTCTTTGGAGAGACCCCCGACCTCAAGGCGATCCACGCCGGCCTCGAGTGCGGATTGCTGATCGAAAAGGTGCCAGACATGGACTGCGTCTCCATCGGGCCAGAGATTCACAACGCCCATTCCCCCGAGGAGAAGGTGCAGATCTCGTCCGTACAGAGGTTCTACACGCATCTCAAGGGAGTGCTGGCGGAGTTGGCTTAGAGGCCGAAGAGGTTCAACAAACCGATCAAGGGGCGGGTATCAAACCCGCCCTTTTTTTTGGACAAGGGAAAAGAGCCTCTCGCAAAGATCGCCAAGAACACAGAGGAAAAAACGCAATAAATCAACCCAAAAAATGACCCAATGGGTGCCCTGATTGAATATATTCTTTGCGATCTCTGCGTCTTTGCGAGAGAAACGTCTATTTCCCCATCATCATCCCAGCGCAGTCTTGAGTTCCTCGCTATCTCGACTCGGCACACGATGCTGATGATCTCCAACACTGAGGGTCAAGACGACCTCGTCATCGGCATAGAGTCTTCGCCAACCAGTTGCAGCGCGGGGCTGGTTTGTGGATACCAGATCTCTTCTGATACGTCGGGTCAAAGGACCGGCGCCGATAGTGATCCACTGGCGGCCCACCTGAGTCTCGTAGCGTCGGCATCTGATGACGGCAGCCAAGATGATCGACCCGGTTGCGGCGCACGCGGCGCCGAGGGCTTCGATGGCTGTTCCCGCCGAAACGACCATAAGGGTTATGCCACCAACTCCGAATATCAAACCCAGCAGCCAACCCACCAGACGAGCGACTCCCTTGAGGAGCACGCCCTCAAAATGGTCGGGGACCTCCATATCGTCGTCAGAAAAGGCACGTCTCAGGTGAATCGGCATGCCTCGAGGTTAACGCATCATACCTGTCCTGTACGTACGGCTTGGCAGTAAGGGGGATCAAATCGTGACAGTTTCTTTCTGATGGGTCGAGCTGAGGGTGGCTCGTGGGAGGCTTCTCACCAGTGATCTGCTGCAAAAACACCAGACAATCAAAGGAATTGAAAATTGTGGTAGTTTTTGTGGTATTCTTTTATGGTAAAAAAGGAGATAGGGCATGAGCATGACCACATTCAAGAAGCTGAATCTTCCGCTGCCGGAAGAGATGCACAAGGCGCTATTTGCGGAATCCAAACATGCCGGCATCCCGGCAACACGCCTTGCCCGTTCCGCCATCCAAGACTGGCTTGATCAACGGCGGCAGGAAAGGCGACAGGAGGAAATCCACGAGTTCGCGATGGAGAATGCTGGAAGTGATCTCGACCTTGACCAGTATTTGGAAGCTGCGGCAACCGATGAGTTAATCCTGGCGTTCGAGGACTCAGAATGAAGCGCGGTGACCTCTTTTGGGCCGAGTTGAAACCCCGGTCCGGCTCTGAACAACGAGGCCGTCGCCCTGTCGTCATTGTCTCGAACGACGGATTCAACTCCGTCCCAAACTGGAGATCGGTGATTGTCGTTCCGGTGACCACATCGAAGCGACAGGCTGGTCGCGGCCCTACGACAGTATCGATCGTAACCAGGGCCTCTAACCCGACCGAAGATTCCATTGCCGTCTGTCACCAGATCACAACGCTCGACCGATCCAAGATCAAAGACCACATCGGCACTTTGACAGAGGCGTCAATAAGAGCGATTGAGAAAGGCATCGCTGCGGCTTGCGATCTCGGCTCTTCCACTCAATAGATGGATCACCACGTCATCCAACGTGCAGCAGAAGCCGTCTCTGGCGCCAACGCACTCCTCATCTGTGCGGGCGCAGGAATGGGAGTAGACTCCGGCCTCCCGGACTTCCGCGGAAATGAGGGCTTCTGGAACGCCTATCCCCCATTGCGTCATCTGGGGATCTCATTCATCGAGATGGCCAATCCCGGGTGGTTCGAGCAGGATCCAACCCTGGCGTGGGGATTCTACGGCCACCGGCTTAATTTGTACCGCGAGACTGTTCCCCACCGTGGATTCGAGATTCTCAAAGGCTGGGCAGAGGCCATGTCGCTCGGAGGCTTCGTCTTCACATCCAACGTCGATGGGCATTTTCAGCGGAGCGGTTTCTCCGACGAAACTGTTCTGGAATGCCACGGTTCGCTCAACCATCTGCAGTGCTCAAGCCCTTGTGGCTACTCCATCTGGTCCGCCCAAAACACCGAGGTTGAGGTCGACGACGAGAGCTTCCGGGCCTCTGATCCCCTTCCCCACTGCCCGGATTGCGGCGCACTGGCTCGGCCCAATGTCCTGATGTTCGGTGACTATGGCTGGGTGCCCCACCGATCCCACGCTCAGGAGAGTCGTTTTCGGAGTTGGATGGCATCGGTCTCGGACGAAGGCCTCGTTGTTGTAGAACTCGGCGCAGGCACCGCCGTACCGACGGTCCGCTATGCAGCCGAAAGGGCAATCGATACCGTCGGGGGCACCTTGATTCGAATCAATGTCCGAGAACCACAGGTCCCCCGTGGCGAAATCGGCATCGCTGCCGGGGCTCTTGAAACATTG
>CBDTUG010000087.1:0-6423 GCA_965363555.1 uncultured Thermoanaerobaculia bacterium | reverse complement strand
TCATGTAATAAGGAGTGCCCCATCCATCGAGTGCCGGGAAGGTCTTAATGTAGACCGGAGAGATGAATGGCCCGATATCCGCGAAAGTCGTGATGCCACGAACATAGAACACGTTGTCCGTACCGTAGGCGCCCATGGCGGTCGAAATCGTCCGCATGTCCGCCATGGTTCTTTTCTGCCGACCGCGGTTAATCGCGTTGAGCAGGTTTGGAATCGCGATGGCCGCGATGATGCCGATGATCGCCACGACGATCAGCAGCTCGATGAGAGTGAAACCTTTTTGTCTACGCATTGGAAATACCTCCTTGTCAATGCAGCATACCTTCTTGCAAGAGACGTGCCAGACTTTACGGGGGGTCCACCGGAGAATTCGGCGCTGAGCGTCAGTTGTGCCGGTTCGAATGACGAAAAACGTCACTTTTCCTCGGGAAAGCCCTGCCACCTATGGGACGGCGCCCAGATGCCGGGCCATTGCACCGGCGCCGTTACCTGAAGTTTGGCGGCTTGGCACCAATAGTCATAGGCCAACCCGTCCTTGGCGTGAACTGCCACATCCAGCGTGTAGGACCCTGCCGCAAGGGGAACGCTCTGATAGAGACACGAGACCTGTCCGTCACCTTCCAGCAGTTCTCCCTCGAGGCCATCAAGATCGGTGTTATGCCCACTGACCAGGGTCCCGTCGGCGCCGTGCCAGGCCAACCCGAAAACGAAATCGTCAACTGGTCGGTGGACCCGGTAGGTGACCATGACCTCGGCAGTGCCTCCACTTGGCAGCAGTCGAACGGATCTCCCGTCAGCCCGAATCTCGACATTGAGGACCTCGACGTCACCATTACCCCAGCGCCGACCTTCTTCGAGGACACGTACCGAGCCGCGAGATTTCTCCGCCTCGGCCCGCTCTCCGGCGACGTCACCACGATATCGAGCCACAACCTGATCGGTCGGTCCGTCGGCAACGATACGCCCTTGATCCAGGTAGATTCCCCGGTCGGCAAACGCTGCTGCCATGTCCAAATCGTGTGTCACCAGGACCATCGTCACACCCCGGCGCCGCATGCGAGCCAGGCGATCCAGGCACCGGGCAACGAAGGCCTCATCGCCGACGGCCAGAACCTCGTCAATCAGCAGAATGTCCGGATCAACCGCGACGGCAACGGCAAATCCAAGCCGGACATACATGCCTGAGGAGTAGGTCTTGACCGGCCGCTCGATGAAATCGCCGATTCCGGCAAACTCAAGGATGTCGTCCATCCTCTGCTCCACCTCCCGGCGGGACAGGCCCAGCAGCATCCCGTTGATGATGACATTTTCCCAGCCAGTGATTTCGGGGTGAAAGCCTGCGCCCAACTCTATCAGAGCGGTGATTCGACCCTCGGTTTGTACCCGGCCGGATGTGGGGCGGAATATACCCCCGGCCAGTTTGAGAAGAGTCGACTTGCCCGAGCCGTTGGGTCCCAAAACCGCCACAACCTCGCCGGGTTCGACCGCCACGTCGATGCCGGTCAAGGCCTGAAAATCATTAACCGGCGCGCCCGATTTTCGGCGCGTTCCTTTGGAAAACAGCGCCCCCTTCAGCGTTTCGTGCCGCCCCTTCCGACCCTTTAAGCGGAAAACCTTGGAGACATCCTCGAAGAGGACCTCACCCGGCTTCACACGGACTCCACAATCGTATCCCGCATTCGGGAAAACACCCAGGTTCCAAGGAAGAAGACAACCAGGCCGACCAGCAACGCCGTCAACGCCGTCTGCAATTCCGGTATTCGGCCCCCAAAGGCCAGGTCTCTGTAAACCTCGACCAGCGAAGCAAACGGATTGAGGCGGAGCGCTGTCATCAGCTTCGGGTGCAGATCGAGGCCCTCGAGACTGTAGATGATCGGCGAGGAGAAAAAGAGCAGGTTGAGAAGGTGACCCACGAGGTCCCTGAGATCCCGCAAACGAACCGCCCCGGCGGCCACCGCTGCGGCCACCCCGGCGGCAGTCAGAATCCACGGCACCAACGCCAACGGCAGGAACACAATGGTCCACGGGAATGGATGAGCACCAAACCACGCGGCTATACCCATCGCCGCCACCAAGACCGGCAGCGCAAGAATATGATTCACCATATGGGCCAGGACGGTCACCGCCGGAAAAATTTCGGGCGGGCACATCACCTTGGCCAGCAAGGGCCCGTTATCCACCATCGTCACTGCCGCGTCCAGCACCGCCCCGGAAAAAAACATCCACGGCAACAGACCGGCAAAAAGAAAGAGGGGATATGGCTGCCCACCAGGAAATCTCGGCTGAAAAATCGTCGTGAAAACGAATGAATACACCACCAGCAGCAACAGAGGGTTGAGCAGGGACCAGAAAAAGCCCAGAACAGAGGCCCGGTACCTCGCTGCAAGCTCACGTCGCACCAAGACCCCGACCAGGGCCCTGTGGCGCCACAAAATAACGGCGTGCGTCACGATCAGCGCCTTTTCGCGCCGGCAGAAGGCGTCATCACCCCTCCGAAATCAGGAGGTTCTGAACCTGGCGGAGGATGCGCTTTCGTTCGGCGTCGAGGTATCGTCGGTAACCAAGTACCTGCCCGTCTTTGACGATGAACATTTTGGGATAATGTTTAACGTCACCGTGATCATCAAAGAGAATCGGGCCGGTCACGCCCATGAAATCCGTCACACCGAAGTGAAGGGCCTTGTTGATCTCCGGGGTTTCCGGAGGTTTGGCAATATTAAAGACCTGGATCACGATTTTCATCGCGTCATATCCGTGCGCGGCAAAGACGTCTGGGGCTCGTTCAAAGGTGTCCATATAGCGGTGTACGAAAGACACGACCGGTTCCGTTTCGACCGTCCGGTCGAAGGGCGGCAGGGGAAAAAGCACGCCTTCCGCCGCATCTCCGGATTTCTTGAGAATCTCACTTGTGAAAAAAGCGGAAGTCGTCACAACCCGACCCTTGAAGCCATCTGCCCTCAGCCGAAGAATGGCCTCAAGAATCTCCTCGGCATACCCGACGATGTAGACAGCCGTCGGTTTGTGCTTTTTGAGAACGCCGGGGACCGCCTCTTCCCAACCGTCGGAACTGAGGTCGACCGTCGCGACAACACTGCCGCCAAGGGCGTCTTCGTACTGGCGCCGAAACTCCGGTTCTATACCAGCGACATAATCGTGATTCCCGACAAAGAGAACCGTTTCTGTCGCCCGGAGCCGATCAATCATGAATTTCCCTGCTGTGTGCCCCTCGAGCTGATCGGACGGGTAAATCCTATAGAAGAGCTTACTTCGCTTGGTCAGACCGGGCGTCGACGCTGAAGGCGAAAGACAGACGATATTGATATCATCCAAAACCTCAACGAGGGCTCCAGCTTCGGCGCTGGTCGCACCGCCTAGAATCATCTTCGCGCCTCGTTCGCCGACCAAACGTCGAATTTCGGCGATACCCGTAGCAGGATCACTCTCGGAATCGACCCACACAACTTCGAACCCCGGAGGCAACTGGCCGGTATCCCGAGCATCATTGATCGCCAAGCGCATCCCGCTTTCGATGCTGACGCCATAGCCGCTCGCGGACCCACTGAGAGGCAGGACTACTCCCACGACCGGCTTGGATTCACAGCCCGTCAACCTAGCCGCGGAAACAACGACTCCAATAATCGCGATCAAACGACGGCCGATCATCGCTACCTCCCCAATGGAACACCTGAAATCCTCGCCACCCGCCCCGCCACTGAACCCTCTCGATGAAATAATCGGCTGGGTCATCAACGCAGATGACTGGCCAAGGGTACCACAGCCCTTCTCAGCCCCGACTCAACGACGCCTCAAAGGTCCTCAATTTCAAGGAGAAGCGCGTAGAACTCCCTTCGGCCCAAACCCAGCCCCACGGCTGCGGTCCGCATTGCCTCCCGCCGGTCTCCGGTGAGATCCAGAGCAGCCCGATACGCCTCGTGTGCCTGCGAGGCTCCCGGTTTCCCGGAAACCCGGGACTCAGGAGGTGGTCCGACAACCAGAACGTATTCGCCTCTCGGGTTTTGGACCTCTCGGCCGATGGCCAGGCTGCCAAGGGTGCCGATCTCCACACGTTCATGCTTCTTGCTCAACTCCGCCATCAGGGTCGCTGGTCGATCTTCACCCAGAATCTCAGCCGCATCCAGGATCTCAGCCCCAATTCGATGAGGAGAGAGGAAAATCACAGTGCTGGCCTGTGCCATGATCGGCTCAGCCAGGCGGCGGCGGCGCTGCCCCTTTTTGGGCGGCAAGAAACCGATGAGCACCGCGGGCAACGGCGGCTGGCCTGAAGCTGCCAATGCCGCAATGAAGGCCGAAGGGCCCGGAACGCTTGCAACCGGAAATCCCGCCCCCCTGACCTGGCGAATCAGTTCAAATCCAGGGTCCGAAAGCACCGGCGTACCGGCATCACTGACGATCGCGGCATCACTGCCTTCCTGGAGACACCGCAATACCACCGGAACCATTTCAGTCTCGTTGTGTTCGTGAAAAGATCGGAGCCTTCCCTTGATCGCGAGGTCGAGTCCCGTCAAAAGTCGTCGCGTGCGCCGCGTGTCTTCGGCCAGAAGCAGGCTGACCTGCTGGAGAATCTGCCCTGCCCGGGCCGAAAAATCACCCAACGTGCCGATTGGCGTCGCAACGATCCACAGCGTTCCACATTCGGTGTCCACGACATCTGCCATAGTGCAAACCTCCAATCGGAAAAATATCGTATACCATCGATAGCCGGGGGTGCAGTGAAAAAGTCTGGTCCGTCCGATATTCTGTGGGCAGCAGCGCGTTGGGCGCTGATGGTCATCGTGATCGGCTGCTCTCACATCGGCGGCCCCGCGTGGGCAGCCCAAACGATCGATGAAGTCCTCGCGGTCGTCGACCAGAACCCAGTTCTCCTCTCGGACCTGGTTCTGGCACGGCTGGTTGGGCTCTCCCCTCCTACTCAAGAAAACGACAGCGACTTGGACCACAGTCCATTGAACGCTAGGATTCGATTGGAAATCCAGTACCTCGACCTCGTTGCCTCGGGCGCCATGCAACACCTCGAAATCGATGTTGGTTATCAACTTCAATTGATGAGCGCTCACGCGGAAGGTGAGGAAAAGCTCAGGAAGACGCTCTCCGAACATGGGTTGGAGTGGGAAGATGTTGAAGCGTTGGCCCTCAGGGTCGCAGCGGTTCATTCCTGGGTCGAACGGCATCTCCGCCCCCGGATCACGGTCACCGTCCGGGATGTGGAGCAGGCCTACCAGCGAGTGATCGTCGAACCGATGCGCAAGGCCGGAACGGAGCCCCCGTCATTGGCACACGTCAACGAGGACCTCCGGCG
Source organism: uncultured Thermoanaerobaculia bacterium (assembly GCA_965363555.1). GTDB lineage: Bacteria > Acidobacteriota > Thermoanaerobaculia > Thermoanaerobaculales > Sulfomarinibacteraceae > DAOWGJ01. Next base: position 1,106 of record CBDTUG010000087.1, on the reverse strand, counting down.
GTTGGTTTCTGAAGAGAAACTCAACGCCGAGATAGAACGCTGGCTGGACCAATGCCGGGAACGCCATCGCGTCACTCGTTTTGTTGAGTAGGAACCGACACACCGGTCCGAAGGACCGGGTTTGGCGAAGCCAAAAGGCTCCGAAGGAGCCTGTGTGGGCTAGGAACCGGCGCGCTGGTCGTTCCGACCAGCCATGGCGAAGCCATGAGGGCTCCGCAGGAGTCCTGCGCGGGCCGGGAACCGACGCTCCGGTCGGAACGACCGGCCACGGCGCAGCCGTGGGAACTCCGAAGGCGTTCAGCGTGGGCCAGGAACCGACGCCATCACCTCCGGAAAAATTCTTCGGTAGGTCTCGGCTGAAGCCAAAACGTCTTCGGTGTAGCCCCGGGTCACACTGAATGTGATCGTCAAAACGAACCGAGCCTCGTCACAATCGGCGCCACACTGTTCAACCCAGAGACGGGATTGTGCCTCACCGGCGTTGTAGGCAGCGACCGCTCCCGCGCTGAACCCGTCAAAACTGCGGGTCAGGCGCCCCAATTCGGCTGCCCCCAGCTTGAGGCTCCACTCGGGCTCGAAGAGTTGCTCCGCCGTCGGCGCCTGTAAACCCAACCTGGTGGCCACCGCTGTCGCCGTCAACGGCATCAACTGCATCAGGCCACGTGCGCCCACCCGAGACAGAACCCCGGGGTTCCATCTGGACTCTTCCCGAGCTACCCCGGCGACAATCGCCCAATCGAGAGTCGCAGCCTCGGCAGCTATCACCACCTCTTCGAGCCGGGGCATCGGGTAATTTGCAGCCTCCAAGGCCTCCGGATAGGCCCGTATGGGGATGTCGGCGCCCCAACTCCGCCAAACGGCATCAACCGTTCGAATGGCTCGCCACGGGCTGTTTCCGGCGAGGAACTGATGCGCCGTCCACAGGCCCTCTTCCGGAGGTTTGACCGGAAAAGCCTCAGGATCCCAAAGAACGGCTTCCTGGTTCAAGCCGAGGGACCGGAGGTCCCCAGCTAATCCGCCAACCGAGGGTTCGGCCTCGACACGGCGAATTGAACGATCCGTGGCGAGACGCTTTCGAATGCCGATCAAAGCATCGAGGTCAAACT
>CBDTUG010000086.1:0-6489 GCA_965363555.1 uncultured Thermoanaerobaculia bacterium | reverse complement strand
GGGAGCCGATAGGCTCGGGCCCGCGAAGCGGGTAGCGTGGGCTTAGAGGGTATTAGCAGCGGGTCACTGATCAGCGATCATCTTCGGATTTTCGAGGCAAGTGCTCAGGCAACAGGTCGCAGGTCGCAATTTACAATTTGAAGCGTGAAGCCTGAAGCCTGCTGCCCGGGAGCCGACCAGTCGTGCTTCGGTCCCGGCTCCGCCGGGTCACTGGTCCAACGCTTCCACTCCCGTCGGGCCACCCAGTTTCTTGAGGTCGTCAGCCACTGTGACCCACTGGACTTGACGATCCCAATAGACGTGCACCGATGGGTTTTTCGAAATGTCGCCGTGCATGAACGGCAAAGCGATATGCATCTCATCGGCCCATCGACTCGAGCTGAAAAACATCGTGCTGCCGCAGGTGCCACAGAAACCTCTCTTGGCCTCCTCGCTGCTGTGATACCACCGCAGATCGGGCTCGCCTTCCGTGAGTTGAAAATCCTCCGTCGCAACACCGAACCACGTAACAAATGGCGCGCCATGGGCCCTCCGGCAGAGATCGCAGTGGCAGTGGCCGCACCATTTGACGGGCTCCACGACCTCAAACGTCACCCGACCACACAGGCACGAACCGGACACAGTTCCGATGTTTTCTTGCATCATTCCTCCAAAATATATTCTCTCATGGGCCCTCGGCCGGAGTATCATGTCGGCGATACAACGCTGAAAGTGGGGAAACCCGATGTTCGACCAAATCCTGACCAAGACCTATTACAACAATACAATCGCAGACTGGGGCAAGGCGCTTTTGATCGTCGTCGCTGCCCTGGTGATCGGCAAGATCCTCTATTGGATCTCGAAAACCGTCCTGGGAAAACTAACCGGCAAGACGGAAACCAAAATTGACGACATCATTCTCGACCTGATTGAGGAACCCATCGTCTTCAGTTTTACCGCCACCGGCATGTGGTTTGGTCTGCAAACTCTGACTCTCGGCGAACGGGCCCAAGGGTGGATCGGGAACGGCTTCCAATTCATTGTCGTACTCAGTATCACGTGGCTGGTTGCTCGGCTGTTGAACTCGGTCTTTACCTTCTATCTGGCCCCCCTGGCAGAAGCATCAGAAAACGACCTCGACGACCAAGTGCTCCCGATCGTCCAGAAGGGAACGAACCTGACCATCTGGTCTGTCGGCATCATCGTCGCACTCAACAATGCCGGTTATGACGTCGGCGCAGTCCTGGCCGGTTTGGGCATTGGTGGTTTGGCTTTGGCCATGGCGGCCAAGGACACCGTCTCCAATTTCTTCGGCGGAGTCACGATTTTTGTCGACCAGCCCTTCAAACTCAACGACCGCGTCAGGGTGGCGGGGTTTGATGGAACCATCGCAGAGATCGGCATCCGCAGCACCCGCATGAGAACACTGGCGGGAACATTGGTGACCATCCCGAACTCTGTTTTTTCGGGTTCTTCGGTCGAGAACGTCAGCGAGGAGCCTTCGCGCAAGGTCAGCCTTAATCTGGGTCTCACCTACGACACGACCCCGGAGTCTATGGAACAGGCGATGTCCGCCCTTCGTGAGATCGCTGCAGCCAACGATCACCTCGAAGAGAAAACCGTCGTCTCGTTCAACGCCTTCGGCGATTTTGCCATGAATATTCTCCTCATTTATTACATCAAAAAAGACGCCGACATTATGGAGACCCAGACCGAGGTCAACATGGAAGTCCTCAGCCGCTTCAACGCTGCCAAACTAGATTTTGCATTCCCCACCCAAACGCTCTATACGATCGGCCAGGAAGGCGCCTGACCCAGCGAAGCCAAAACCCAGGAGGTTCCCATGACACGGTCAAGTCTGAAGTCATTGATGACGTCTCGAAAGGTAGCTCTCGCCGGCGGCGCCCTGCTGATCGCCGCTGCGTGTACCTACAACCCAGCCACCGGGCGACGGCAGCTGTCACTGATCGGCGAGCAACAAGAAATCGCCATGGGCAAACAGTACGACAAGGGCGTCACCGCCGAGTTCGGCCTCTACCCCGACGAGGCACTCCAGAATTACGTCCAGGATATCGGCCACCGAATGGCGGCCGTGTCCGAGAGACCGGAACTCCCCTGGCAATTCAAGGTCGTCGATGACGACACGATCAACGCTTTTGCCGTTCCAGGCGGCTTCATCTACATGACCCGCGGCATCCTCGCCCATTTCAACTCCGAGGCCCAATTGGCAACCGTCATGGGCCATGAAATCGGACATGTCACGGCCAAACACAGTGTCGAACAGATGAGCCGGGCCCAACTGGCACAACTGGGCGTCGGCGTCGCTATGGTCGCCTCTGAAGAGTTTAGAAAGTACTCTGGGCTGGCGGAGTTGGGCCTCGGCATCCTTTTCCTGAAATTCAGCCGGGACGACGAGAGTCAATCCGACGATCTCGGTATGCGCTATCTCCTTCGGACCGGCTACGATCCCCATGAGGCCCCACGCGTCTTCGACATGTTGGACCGTCACGGCCAGGTCCAGGGTCAGGCCCGACTGCCCGAGTGGCAGGCAACCCATCCCAGCCCTGACCGGCGAGCAGCCCGACTGACCGATCTCATCCAAACTCTGCCCCCCGAACAGCAGACGGGTACCATTGCACGAGATGCCTACCTCAACCGGCTCAGAGGTATGACATTCGGCAAGGACCCGAGGCAGGGCTATTCGGTCGGATCGACGTTCTACCACCCGGACATGGCCTTCCGAATGGACTTCCCGAAAGACTGGAAGGTCATCAACCAGCGGCAGTTGGTCGCCGGCGTCAACCAGAACCAGGACGCCTTCGTCGTCCTGACACTGGCCCAAGAGGGAACACCACGCGAAGCAGAGCAGGCCTTCTTCGCCCAGGAGGGCATCCGCAAAGGCCAGCAATGGCAAAAAGGCTTCCGGCATTTCGAAGTCACACCCCAGGCCGATGCCGCCGGGAACAGCCCGCCCCCGATCCGCGGCACCGTCGGCTTCAAGGCCCACGAGGGCCAGATCTTTCGTCTGATCTGCTACACCTCGGCCGATAAAATGAAGACCTACAGCAATGCGATGCACCGCTCCCTACCCAGCTTCAAAAGGCTGACCAACAAACGCTACCTCGATGTGCACGCCAAAAAGCTCAAGATCACCAAGCTGGGCAAATCGATGAACCTCAAAGAGTTCAACCGACGAAACCCCTCGACCATTGAAATGGACGCCCTGGCCGTACTCAACGGTGTCGAGGTGTCCGAGACACTGCCCAAAGGCATGCTGGTCAAGAGGGTTGTCGGGGCGGATCCACCGACACGGTGAGACAGCGCGGGGGTCGAACCCCCGCGCTTTATCGCCATCATTGACGAGGGCTATTCGTCCATCAAGGCCCGGGCGCGAGCGACCATCGCTCCCAACTCGGCGACCCGTCCATCGCCCTCGAAGTCTTCGGTCTGGAGATGCTGAACCCTCCGGAGAACAGTATCGAGATCACCGTCCTTGGCCCAATAGGCGCCTTTGAGGATCTCGGCGAACTCTGCGACGGTCGAAGCCAACTGCAGGGCCTGAGAAGCATCGTCCCAGCGGTCGGCCAATTGGGAGACCCGGAGTGTTTCTTCAAATTCCCTCTCGGAGTTTTCGCCCATGGGTCGATACCGGAGGTGCAAGGTGGCGATCCGGTCTCGCCTTCCGGCGCCGGGACGGAGCTTCACTTCATACAAAGCGGTGACCGTGTGGCCGGCGCCGATCTCACCGGCGTCAACGCTGGGATCACGGAAGAGGTGGTCGGCAATGTCGCGGTTCTCATAACCCAGAAGACGCCAACGCGAGACGACCTCAGGGTCAAACTCCACCTGCGCCTTGGCGTCGTGCCCTAGAGTCATCAGGGTGCCCGTCAGTTCTTCGACGAAGATCCGCCGTGCTTCAGACAGCCCGTCGACATAGGCGTACCGTCCGTTGCCGCTGTCCGCCAGCTGCTCCATCAGGGTGTCGTTGTAGTTGCCCATGCCGAAACCAACCGTGGTCAGCTCGATGCCTTCTCCGGCCTCACGCCGGATCCGTTCGAGGATGGAATCAGGGCCTGTCCTACCGACATTGGCAACGCCGTCCGAGCACAGGATGACCCGGCGAAGGCGCCCGTCATCGTCACCGTCGCTCAGCAAATCGTAGGCCAAAACGAGGCCCTGCTCGGCGTTGGTCGCGCCACCTGGCGCCAGATTCTGAACAGCCTGGCGAATCGCCTCATGGTCGGTCGTCGGTTTGAGCAAAATTCGTCCTGACGAGCCATAAACCACCAGGCCGACGTGATCGTCCCGGCGCAGGTTCTCCAGAAGCTCGAACAAGGCCTTCTTGACCAGACCCAGGCGGTTCTCGCGGTTCATCGAGCCGGAGACATCGACGCAGAAGACCAGGACCGCGGGCGGTCGAGCAGCGGCGTCAACCTCGCGTGCCTTGACGGCCAGACGCAGGGTGTAGGTTCGCTCCCCGGCGGCAAAGGCCGAGGGCGCGCCCTCAGCGATCAGACGGAACTCACCTTTCCGGGGCGGTTCATCACCGTAGTCGAAGCTATTGACGAATTCTTCGACCCGGATCGCAGCCCGGGGCGGCAGATTGCCGTCCCGAAGGTAGCGTCGCGCAACCGTGAAGGATCCCGTGTCGACGTCCAGGCCAAAGGTCGAGAGCGAATCTTCCTCGGCATCAACGAAGGGGTTGACTCCGGTGTGCTCGAAGAAGACGTCGCCGTATGGTTTGTCATTAGGTTTGGCCGTGCCTCCGGTCGAGGGCTGAGCTGCTAAAGCCTCGACCTTCGACTTATTCAGTTCCGCGGACCTCGGCGCCCGGGGTGAGTTGGTGTCAGCAGTTGCGCCGAGTCCCCCCTGGACCACGATCGGTGCGCGGGTGGATTTTTCTCGACTCTTCCCGGCTTCAAAAGGTTGGACCTCCCGATACAGTTCCTTTTCTTCAGTCCGGCCGTTGGACCTGGCGCCTCCGCTGTCCTCCGTGACTAGGATTCCACGCGTATCCACCACGGGCATCACTTCCTCTACAACAATCACACCTTGGGTGAACCCTTCCTCCTTGAGTTTGATCGCTGGATCGACCCGGGCGCCTTCAGCCACGATGATCTGGTCGGCAAACGTCGCCGGCTTCATAACAATCACCAGATTGGTCCCCGGCTCCCCCTCGGTCTCTGAGGAGGGCAGATCGACCTTATCCTGAGTGACCTCTGAAGGTGGCCTGGCCGATGACGGAGCGGGGAGAAAGTCCTCCGGCGAGATTGCGACTGGGGCGGCCGAACGACGCTTTTGGTCTTTATCAGTATCGGTTGTTTCCTGGAGGCGCTGTTCCTGGGAGAGCACCCCATCACTCTCGATCATGCGTCCAGTTATGGTTTCCTCCACTTCGTCCACAGGCGCCAGAGCGGTGGACTGATGTTTGGGTTCTCCCGCCATCTCAATCGATGGCCGCTCGTGCCGCAGTTCCCAGGTGACGGCCCCGGTCAGGGCGATGGTCACGGCAGCAGCCGCGGCCATCCACACGGGACGCCGGTGAAAGCGCCTTCGATGTCCTTCGTGCTCCAACTCCGGATGCAGTTCGACCTCTGCCGGAATGTCATTGATGATCCGTGCCGCCAGATCCTCGGGCGGGGGCGGCACGGGCGTTTTTTCCAACCGACGGATCAGATCTCGTTCGGTCATGACGCCACCTCCAATTCGGTCCTGAGGATCGACAGGGCCTTTCGTAAACGTTTTCGGACAGCCACCTCGGATATGCCCTCAGCCACCGCCAATTCCTTGACCGAGACCTCTCCCCAAAAGCGTGCGGATACGGTCTCCCGCAGGGGATCCGGCAGGTCGAGAACGGCCCGTCTGAGCCCCTCGTCCTGCTGGGCCTTTTGTGCCGTCATCTCCGGCCCCGGGTTCGGCGCCGGCATGCGTTCGACAACACCCTCGTCCATCGCCACAACCCGGCGAGGCCGCCGAATGTGGTTGAGAAACGTCGTATAGGCGATGCGATAGAGCCAGGTCGAAAACTTCGACCTGCCGTCGAACGATGCCAACGACACCCACGCTTTCCGATAGGTGTCCTGGCACAGATCGGCGGCCAACTCCGCGTCACCGCCGGTCAAGCGGTAGAGCGAGGCCCAGGTCTTTCGGTAGGTACGGTGCACCAGATCGTCGGCGGCCGAACGATCGCCCGAGGCAAAAGCCCTCAGTAGATCTCGTTCGGACCGCTGGTGTCCCGGCGCCGCAGCGGGCGGTGGTGCAGATGAATCGGTCATGGCAACTGTGATCCTCATGGTACGTTGGACACGGCTGCAAACCAAAACGAAACCGGAAGAGAACGAGGAACACAATAATCTCGCCAAGAACGCAAAGATCGCCAAGACGAAGGAAACTAATTATCCCTGTGTTTCATTTGCGTTCTTTGTGAGAGAGCTGTTTTTCTGGGTTCGAATGCTGGGCGGGGTCCTTGGCCATGGGTGCAGGCCTTCGGATGATCGGCGGCGTGATTGC
>CBDTUG010000085.1:0-6522 GCA_965363555.1 uncultured Thermoanaerobaculia bacterium | reverse complement strand
CCCCGAGGTCTCCCACTACCTTCAGGGCCCCTTTCGAGACCTCTTGCGGGAACTCGAAGAAGTCCACGGCCTCGAGGTCGTCCTCAGAGAGAACCCCCTGTTCCATCAGGAGCAGTATGAGGTGGACTGAGGATTGTGGCCCGCATTGGCCTTCAATGACTGCCCCAGGCCATCGGTACCGTGGCCAATCCTGCCCATAATCCTGAGAAGTGCTTCGCGCAGGGGAAAAAGGATAGGGAAACTAATTCAAGAGCGTGCATCCGACGTCCACCCAAGAAACACCGGCAAGAATTGCGCCTACAGGGGTTCGTACAGTGTTCGGCGCTGCCTCGGCCTGAAGCCCGCATCCGAGATGATACGTTCCATATCCGCCTGGGACATCCGGTGCAGGGCGCCCGCGGCGGCGACGACGTTCTCCTCAAGCATGATCGACCCTAAATCGTCGGCTCCGAAAAAAAGCGCTGTCTCACCTATCTTGGGCCCTTGTGTGACCCACGAACCCTGCACATGATCGATATTGTCCAGAGCCAGGCGGGAGATGGCCAGGGTTTTGAGGTAGTCAAAACCCCCTGAGGTTTCGACCTCTCCCTCGAGGTCGGTCTGAAAATCCTGAAAAGTCCACGGTATGAAGGCCGTAAAACCGCCGGTCTGATCCTGGAGGTCTCGAATACCCATCAGGTGTTCCACCCGGGCACTGATGGGTTCGCCGACTCCGAACATCATGGTGGCCGTCGTGCGAAGGCCCAGATCATGCGCCTCCCGGTGCACGTCGAGCCACACCCGCGTCGGCGCCTTGGCCCGGGAGAGAATGCGCTTGCGGGTTTCATCCTCCAGGATCTCGGCGCCGCCACCTGGAATGGAATCCAGCCCAGCATCCATCATCCGCTGGATAACCTCACGTACCGGCCTCTTTTCCACCTTGGCGATGTACCAGATCTCGGGGACCGAGAAGGCGTGAAGGTGGATCTGCGGGAATGTGCGCTTGAGTGAGCGCAACATGGTCTCGTAGTCCTCGAGACCGATGTCCGGATGGACGCCTCCCTGGAGCAGAATTCCGGTGCCGCCGGCCGCTACGGTCTCCGCCACCTTTTCGCCGATCTCATCAGCCGACAATACATAAGCCTCATCGTGTCCTTCTGGCCGGTAGAAGGCGCAGAAACGGCATCGATAGATGCAGACGTTGGTGTAATTGATGTTGCGGTCGATGATGTAGGTTGCCTCGGCGACATCGGTTTTTCGCCGCCTGACAGCCGCGGCCGCCTGACCGAGTTCCAGGAGATTGCCATGCTCAAACAGCTCCGTGATTTCTTCCGGCCTCAACCGCCGGCTGTTGATCACTGCCTCGAGAATCTCCCCCGCTGCCATCACCGGCCGAACCCTGCGCCATGCATCCTGTTTCCTGTTCCCTGCATCCCTAATTCCTAATTCCTAATTCCTAATTCCTAATTCCTCAGAACCTAACCCTGAGACATACCTTCGAGGAAATCTCTGTTGGTTTCTGCTTTGGAAAGGCGCTCGAGCAACAACTCCATTGCCTCCACAGGAGACAAGGAGGCCAAGACCTTGCGCAAGACCCAGATCCGCCGCAGCTCCCACTCGTCGATCAGCAACTCTTCTTTTCGTGTTCCGGATTTGTGAATATCGATCGACGGGAAAACACGTCGTTCGACCAGCTTCCGGTCGAGTTGAACCTCCATGTTACCGGTCCCTTTGAATTCCTCAAAGATCACGTCATCCATGCGGCTCCCGGTATCAACAAGGGCCGTTCCGACGATGGTCAGACTGCCGCCTTCTTCGATATTCCGGGCCGCACCGAAGAAACGTTTGGGCTTCTGGAGGGCGTTGGAGTCGACACCACCTGACAGAACCTTGCCAGACGGCGGAACGACGGTGTTGTAGGCCCTGGCCAGTCGTGTGATCGAGTCCAGCAGAATGACGACGTCGTGCCTGTGTTCAACCAGTCTCTTGGCTTTCTCGATGACCATCTCGGCCACCTGAACGTGACGGACCGCCGGCTCGTCGAAGGTCGAGGAAATGACCTCTCCCTTGACCGAGCGCTGCATGTCGGTGACCTCCTCCGGCCTCTCGTCGATCAGGAGAACAATCAACGTGACTTCAGGGTGATTCGTCGTGATGGAGTTGGCGATGGCCTGCAGCATCATGGTTTTGCCGGTTCTCGGGGGTGCAACAAGAAGTCCACGTTGGCCCTTACCCAAGGGTGTCGACAGATCCATGACCCTCGAGGTCATGTTGTCCTTGACCTCCAGCTTGATCCGATCTTCGGGATACAACGGCGTCAAGTTGTCGAACATCACTTTTTCGATCGCAGCCTCCGGCGGCTCGAAATTGATGGCCTCAACCTTGATCAGCGCGAAATACCGTTCACCTTCCTTGGGCGGTCGAATCTGCCCGGAGACGGTGTCACCCGTATTGAGGTTGAACCTTCGAATCTGGGATGGAGAGACGTAGATGTCATCCGGCCCCGGCAGATAGTTGTATTCGGGCGCCCTCAAGAAACCAAAGCCCTCGGGCAGCACCTCCAACACGCCTTCACCGAAGATCAAGCCTTCCCTCTCAGTCTGCCTCTGGAGGATTCCGAAGATGAGATCCTGGCGTCGCATCCCGGCCGGACTCTCAACCGCAACCGCCCGGGCCGCACTTGAAAGCTCGTTGATGCTCATCTCCTTGAGCTGTTTCAAGTCGACGCGTCCCTCTTGGGCCGCTTCTGCAGCCTGCTTCTCGTATTTCTCGATCTCGTCGTCGAGATCGAGGGGAATCACGAGGGTCTCATCTTGTGCGTTCTTTTTCTTCCGTGCCATGGTCCGTCTCCTGCTGCAGATCTTTCCAAAGACCCGCCATGTTGTCGATTGCATCAAGGACTTCCCGCCGGCCTTCGCCTGAGGTGACGCTGGTCACCAGGGGCCGGGCCGGGAGGTCCAGTTGCTTCAGAATTTCGTTCTGCATCTGTCGCCGCTTGCTGCGTCCGACCTTGTCGCCCTTGGTCAGGATGACCAGACGATTGAGGCCAGAGGCGGTCAAGAAGGACTGAAGTTCCAAATCCAATACACTCGGGCCGTGCCGAACGTCGATCAAAGCCACAACGCCGGCCAGACGTTCCTCTCCGCTGAGGTAGGCTCCAAGTTCCCGCCCCCACTGGTCCCTGAGGTGCTTGGCTACCTTGGCGTAACCGTAGCCCGGAAGATCGACCATGTAGAAGTTGCGGTTGACCAGAAAGAAGTTCAGTGTCCGTGTTTTGCCGGGGGCCTTGGCCACCTTGGCCGCATTCTGTCTGAACAGCCAGTTCAACAGGCTTGATTTTCCCACATTCGAGCGGCCCGAAATGGCGATGTGCGGAAACCACTCCTTCGGGCGCGTCGACGCCTTGAGGAAAGAACCCTTGAATTCAACCGAACGAATTTCCATTCAATGAGCCACCGGGGACGATCCAAGGCCGGAGTCTTCGGCGGAGGTGTTTGGGGCGCCACACGACTCACGCCCCCCAACAAGAACCTGCTCGAGAACCTGATCCATGTGGTTCACCAGGTGAAATTTCATTTTCTCTCGGATATCGTCCGGAATCTCTTCCAAGTCTTTTTCATTTTCTTCAGGTATGACAACCTCGAAGATACCTGCCCTGAAGGCCGCCAGAATTTTCTCCTTGAGCCCCCCAACCGGCAACACCTGACCCCGAAGGGTGATTTCCCCGGACATCGCGATGTCAATTCGAACCGGCGTCCGGGTCAGGGCCGAGACAAGGGCGGCACACAGGGTGATGCCGGCAGAAGGCCCGTCTTTGGGAATCGCCCCCTCGGGAACGTGAAGGTGAATGTCACTTTTCTCAAACACTTCGGGGTCGATCTGAAACTCTTCAGCTCGTGATCGCACATAAGAAAGGGCAGCGCGTGCGCTTTCCTGCATAACGTCCCCGAGTTGGCCCGTCAGGGTCAGGTTTCCTTTGCCACGCATCAGGAGAACTTCGGTCGCCAGCAACTCGCCACCGACCTGGGTCCATGCCAGACCAGAGGCCGCACCGACCTCGGGTTTGTCTTCTCGTTTGAGAACACGATACCGGGGCTTGCCCAAGAGGTCCCCGACCAGTTCCACGCCTACGGTCAAGGTCTTGGATTTCGGCCGCTTGTCACGAAGGACTCGGCGGGCCAGTTTGCGGCACACCGAAGCAACTTCTCGCTCGAGGCTCCTGACGCCGGCCTCGCGGGTGTAGCGCTCGATCAACAACAGCAGACTCTCGTCGTCGAAGGAGACCTTCCATTTGTCCAGGCCGTGCTTCTCGACCTGGCGAGGCACCAGAAATTGACGGGCAATCGCCAATTTTTCATGGTGGGTATAGCCGGATAGGTTGATGACCTCCATACGGTCTTGAAGTGCCGGCGGAACGGTGTGCATGACGTTGGCAGTACAAACGAACAGCACTTTCGAAAGGTCATATTCCACGTCAAGGTAGTGATCCTGGAACGTGTGGTTCTGTTCGGGATCAAGGACCTCCAACAAGGCGCCGGCCGGATCACCTCTGAAATCGGCTGCCATCTTGTCGACTTCGTCCAGCAGCAGCACCGGGTTGATGGTCCCGGCCTTGCGCATCATTTGAATGATCTGGCCGGGAAAAGCGCCGATGTAGGTTCGCCGGTGACCTCGGATCTCGGCTTCGTCCCTTACGCCGCCAAGAGAAAGGCGGACGAACTCACGCCCGGTGGCCCGAGCAATCGACCGTGCCAGCGAGGTCTTTCCTACTCCAGGAGGCCCCACGAAGCACAAAATTGTGCCTCCGGTCTTTCGCACCAGTTGCCGGACAGCCAAGAACTCCAGAATGCGATCCTTGACCTTGTCCAGTCCGTAATGGTCCTCATTGAGTACCTTTTCGGCGCGAACAATATTCCGATTCTCACGGGATGCTTTGTCCCAGGGTACGGCCAGGAGCCAGTCGACATAGTTCCGGCACACGCCGGCTTCTGCCGAGACCGGGGGCATACCCTCAAGCCGCCGAACTTCGATCATGGCCTTCTCTTTGGCCTCGTCGGTCATCTGGCTCTCTTCAACCGTCTTTTTCAGCTGGGCAAGATCTTCGGTAATGTCGTTTCGCCCCAGTTCTTCATTGATCGCCTTGATCTTCTCCGAAAGATAATATTCCCGCTGGGCCTTCTCCATCTGCTTCTTGACCCTCGAGGAAATCTTTCGGTCGATCTGGAGTTTGTCGATTTCCACGTCCAGCAGGTCGTTGATCCGCTGGAGACGTTCCATCGGCACCAACAATTCCAACAATTTCTGTTTCTCAGCCGTCGGTTGGGACATGTGAGCAGAAAGGATATCGGCAAACTGATCGATGTCCTGGTCCTGGAGAGAGGCCAGAACACCCTCGACCGAAAGGTGGTGCGAAAGCTTTGCATATTCCTTGAAAATCTCTGTCACGCCGGCCATGTACTTTTCGATTGCCGGCGTGATGGATACGTCGACCTTCTTGGTGTTGACGGTGGCTTCCAGTGGTCCATCGTGGGAGGAAAAATCAACGATTTCAGCGCGGGCGAGACCTTCAACCATGACCTTGATATTGCCCGAGGCCAACTGCAGATGTTGAACCACCCTGGCGGTGACACCAAGGCTGAAAACATCTTCCGGCCCAGGGTCGTCTACCTTGGGGTCTTTCTGAGTCACGAGGAAAATCATGGCATCTTCGCGCTGCAGGGCTTTTTCCAGGGCCAAAACCGATGGTTTCCGTCCAACCACGAACGGCGCCATCATGTGTGGGAAGACCACCATATCCCGAAGGGGGACGACAGGAAGGGTCAATAACTCGTCCAAACTCATCAACAAACTCTCTCGTTCTTGGATTTCCCCGGCGAACCCGGGATTCTGGTCGTTTGGCCCTGGCCGCGAACGCGCCCAGGGGACTGTTAACCGACTAACTCACTTTCTTGCGAACCCCTGTCAAGGGTTGAACGCGATGCTCCACGACATCTCGGGAGATGACAAGCTCTTCAGTCTCCGGCATGGACGGGATCTGATACATGATGTCCAGCATTAACTCTTCGAGAATAATCCTCAGACCCCGCGCTCCGACGCTTCGCTCCAATGCCTCTTTTGCCACAGCAGACAGTGCATCGCTGGTGAAGGAGAGATCAACACCCTCGAAGGACAGCATGGTTTCATACTGCAGGACCAGGCTGTTCTTGGGCTCGGTAAGAATGCGAACCAGGCTCTCGTGATCCAGCTCGTGCAGGGTGGACACCACGGGAATCCGACCGACAAATTCCGGAATCATGCCGTATTTGATCAGGTCTTCAGGGTGGGTTTTTTCCAGGAGTTCCGATGACCGGTGCTCATTGCCGCCCAAATCGACTCCAAAACCCATTCGTTTCTGATTGAGCCTGCCGGCAACGATATCCTCAAGACCGACGAACGCACCACCACAGATAAACAGGATGTTGGTCGTGTCAATCTGAATAAACTCTTGGTGGGGGTGTTTCCGTCCCCCTTGGGGCGGGACATTAGCGACCGTTCCTTCGAGGA
>CBDTUG010000084.1:0-6545 GCA_965363555.1 uncultured Thermoanaerobaculia bacterium | reverse complement strand
GGAGGAGGCTGCCGATCAACGCGATTCGAAAACCAGGTTTGATGGGCAGGCGGAGATACGGCGCCATAAATCGGGTTGTGTCCCCCAGGCCAATAGTGGCTAGAGCGGCAACCGCCAACTGCCCGTGCCATTGAAACTCGTGGGGAACCAGAAGGGGGAGGTTGAGTTGTTGCCACCAGGGAAGGTAGGCCGGTATTTGACCGATCAGAGCTATCCCCAGGAGACCGGTGGTCCAACCAAGGCGGGAGAAGTTTCGAAACGCCATCACCAACCCAATGACGGCCAGGATTCCAACGCCCGGTGTAATCAAGCCGATGGCAAAATCCGGATTCGTCATCTCTGGGGCGATATAACGAAGGGGAACAGGATTGCGTCGAGGCAGGCTCAAAAGGTGACCCATAATGGGTGCGGCGAGGATCATCGACGAGAGTCCGGTTGATCCGAGCCCTGCACCAAGCCGGGTCCAGGAGATCTTCCGTGTGATCCCAAGACCCAAAGCATGGAAGCCGAGAGCCCCCACGGCGACTACAGAACAGACCGGGTGCCACCACGCCGTCAGTGCGAGCACACAACCGGTGATCCCTCCGCGCACAACAATCTGCCGGTGATCGTAGCGTTGGCACACGAGACTTTCGATGCACCAGTTCCAGGCCAAGAGTGTCATGAGGGCCAGGATCGTTCCCTGAACGCTGGGCATGGCGGCTCCGATGTGGGTCATCCACCACAAGGAGCCGAACAGGAGCAGGGGCGCCGATGCGAGGGCTGCCCAAGAGCCCGTCGTTTGCCGAAGGAGGAGAAAGAGGGCGACGATGATCAGGGGATTGAGCCATAGGGCTGATCGCGCATGGACATCCGGCGTATCTTGGCCGGAGACCGCCGCGGCCATGGCCATCACGCCGGGTCCCGCGGGGGCATACCACCACGTTGCACCGTGGATGGAAGGGTCGTTCCAAATCTGGCCGTTGAGCATGTTCTGAGACCAGGCCGTATCCCTAAAAGCGTCGTAGGGCAGGGTGTGCCCGATCTGGGTCACCCACATAATCCAGGAAAACGCTGCCAACCACACTGCAACGAGGCATAATGAATCCGTGAAACGCCATGTTCTTCCGGGTCCGCTAGCTCCGCTCTTAAAGGTATGAATCATCACCTTCCAGATTCTACCCTTGCTTTTCAAGCGGTTTTGACTACAATGCCTGTTCCCTGGATATTCCGGGAGAACACTCCTTGCTCCGGACAGGGTCCGGAGCCATAAGGCCATGAGGAGGCACAATGGCACTGTACGAGCTGGGGATCATCATTGACCCCGAACTTCCGCCCGAGGCTGAGACGGTAGCCCTCGAACGTCTGGAAAAGATCATCACCGATGCCGATGGTTCGGTGGTGGAAAAAGACGCACGGGGACGACGCCAGCTGGCTTATTCGATCAACAAGAAAAACTATGGCGTGTACCACTTCTGGAAATTTGAGTCCGGCGGTGAGGTCATGACCGACCTCAACTTCGAACTCCGGACCAGCGACGCTGTGCTGCGTTCACTGATCCTCAACCTCGACCGTGAGCTCAGGCGTAAACGGAAGATGGACGCCAAGTTGCAGGCGAAGGCAGTCAAGAAAGCCGCCAAGGCCGAGGCGAAGATCGCACAAGCCGAACAAGCCGAACAAGACGCCGAGACCGAGAACTGAGGAGAGGATCATGCGTCAAGGAAGAAAGCGTTTTCGTCGTCGCGTCAGGGTCTGCCGTTTCACGGTAGAGAAGATTAACTACATTGACTACAAGGATATCGAGCTCCTTAGGGAATATACGCCCACCAACGGGAAGATTCTGCCCCGCAGGGTTACGGGAACTCGCCCTACCTTCCAGCGCAAGCTGACCCGGGCCATCAAACGCGCTCGTCACATGGCTCTGTTGCCCTACTCGGGTCACTAGGGCATCTGCATCACCATCGAGCCCCGCGTCGGGCTGTAACCGACGCGGGGTTTTTCATTGCCCCTGGGCCGGTGGTATCTTGAGTGAAAGAGTTGATGAAGGACTCACACGTCGAACAAGGGTCTTCGGCCCCTGAACCTGCCCGTCCGCCCTCATTGGGGCCGGTCGCGTCGGGCCTTATTTCGTTGTTTCTCGCCGGGAGCTTCGTCTTGTTGGGCCCGATCGCCCTGCTTGTCGCCCCGTTGGCGATCATTCCGGTTCTCAAGTTCGAGGCAGAACGGGGTGGATCGGCCCTGATTTGGGGACCGGTTGTTGTCATCCTGGTGGCGGCGGCATCGGCCGGTGGTGGTCTAGTGGCACTTGGAGTGCTTGCGGCCTACCTTCTTGTGGTCGTCTTGCCGACCATCAGTGTCGTTGTCTGGCGTATGTCCGCTTGGCCGGAAGGCAGGTGGGTGGCGATTACAGCATTGAGCTTTGCGCTGGTGTTGGTGGCGGTCGGTGTGATGGCGACTCTGCCTGAGGGGCCTGTCGAGACCGTTGCCCACTGGACCCGGGCGGCGGCGGAGGATGCGGGTGAACTCTACGCCTCGATGGGTTTGGGGCGAGGCGAGGTGCAGCGAGCCATGGATCAGGCCCAGTGGGTGATCGCATGGACCCTGCCAAGTATGCTGGTGTTCTATCTGGTGGCGGTTATTTTCTGGATTCGCCCCAGGCTGCCGATGTTGGGTTTCGACCTGCCAATCGGTCCTTTCGAGAGCTACCGGTCGGATGAGTGGCTCACGGCGGCGTTTGCGCTGTCGGGCATGGGGGCGGTTGTGCTCGGGGGAACCTGGCGTTGGGTTGCCCTGAATCTGTTGTTGCCGGTTTTGGCATTGTATTTCGTACACGGGTTGGCTATTATTCGAGCCCATCTTGCGCGTTGGATCGGGCGCGGGTGGTTTGCGCGATGGGGTGTGGCGATTTTGGCCCTTCAGATGCCGTTTCCGGCGGTTGTAGCCATGTTGGGTTTGGTGGATGCCTTTCGCCCTTTGAGGCCCCGGTTGAATGAAGACGGAGGAATGGAATGAAAGTAATTCTGAACGACCATGTTGAACATCTGGGGGAGCGAGGCGCAAGCGTCGAAGTCAAACCCGGATACGCACGAAACTACCTGTTGCCGCAAGGCCTGGCGTATCTCGACACTCCGGGAAATCGTCGTTTGTTCGATCAGCAGCAGAATCGTTGGCATGAGATGGATCTCAGTCGACGCACTGCCGCCGAGGCGGTTCAGGCTTCGATGAAGGGCGTTGAATTGCTCTTTGAGCGGCGTGCCGGCGAGAAAAACGTTCTCTTTGGTTCGGTGACGACAGCGGACATTGGCCGAGAACTGACTGAAAAGGGATTCGATATTGACAAGCGCCGGGTGCACCTCGACGAGGTCATCAAGGAGTTGGGCAACTTCGAGGCCACACTCAAAATTCACCGTGACATCAGCGTGATCCTTCCGATCCACGTCATCAGGCCGGGAGGCCAGGTGGAGGAGACCGAAGAGGTGGTTGCCGAGGAACCCGAAGGCGCCCCGGCCGAGGAGCTCGAGGCCGAATCGACAAGCGAGTAGGTCGCGATGTCCGGGAGCGGCCGGAATGGCCGTAGCGCGGATCGTGCTTCAGAGGGCTCTCGCCAGAGTTTGGTGAGAGCCCTTGCTGCGATGTTGCCGTGGAATTTGGCTCGGGAGATCCGCGCCGGTCAGGAACGTCTCGATCCGGTTGAGAAACGTCTCGATCGGGCCGAGCTTTCTGGGGACCGCGTCGAGCAACGGCTGGATCCGGTTGAGAAACGTCTTGACGCCCTTGAAGAAACCATTGGAAACCAGGCTCGGCGCCAGGATGCCGTTGAATCGACCCTCAGGACTCTTCAGGATCTTCTCGAGTCGATCAACACCGTTCGGTTGGTTGGTTTAGAAGAGCGCCTTAAGGCTGTGGCAGAGTCGGCAGTCCAGGTGAATTCCCGCCAGGACGCATCAGAGTCTGCGATGAGGACCCTTCAGGATCTCTTGGAATCGATCGATCAAATTCGGTTGGTCGGTGTCGATGGGCGCCTCGATGTTTTGGGAGAATCCCTGGGAGAAGTTGCCGGGCGCCTTGACGTCTCAGAGTCAATTCTGGAAAAGATCCAGGATCTCCTGGAGTCGATCAGTACGGTTCGGCTGTTGGCGGTTGATCAACGGGTGGACCGGGTCGAGGCCGAGTTGGCTCAGGCTGCAGGTGAGGTCGGCAGGCTCAGGGACGGAGTGATGCCTGCGGCGGAAGGCCGGTGGCAGGCCCTGTTTGAACGCTTGGTTTTTGAACTTGAAGAAACGGCCTCGCTGGTCGAGCGGATGTTGGCGTCCGAGCCTCTGCCGGTTGCCGAATCCGATCAGTCCGAGCGCGACCTGGCCGATGGGCTTGCGAAAATTCAACCGCTCCTGGTCGAGGCATTCCGGGGTTCGGAGGCCGAAATCGGTGAGCGACTGGAAAATGCCCTTCCATTGTTTGAAGGGCATGCGCCGGTGGTGGATCTGGGGTGCGGCCGGGGCGAACTCCTGCTCCTGTTGCGAGAGGCCGGGATCGAAGCCCGGGGCATCGAGTCCGATGGCGCCCTGGTCCAGGGAGCAATTCGAAGGGGCCTCAATGTGGAACATGCCGATGTTCTCGATGCCCTTCGTGCCTGTGAGGACGGTTCGGTCGGAGCTGTCACAGCCTTTCACCTTTTCGAACACTTCTCAGGCGCCCTGCTGTCCGAGGTCCTCGATCAGTGCCGCCGGGTCCTTCGTCCAGAGGGCATTCTGGTGGCGGAGTGCCCCAATCCACACAACCTCAGGGTTGGGGCCTCGTTGTTTTGGCAAGATCCGACCCACATTCGGCCGTTGCTGCCGGAGACGCTGAGCCTGTTCCTCAAGGCATCCGGGTTGAACGTTTGCAGTCTCGACTATCTGCATCCGTTCCCTGAAGAGCAGTGTTTGGTTCTGGGTGATGAATCAACAGGGGATCCGGCGATAGACAGCCGAATCAGTCATTTGGAGGCTCGGCTGGACGAGTTGTTGCACGGGCCTCGTGATTTCCGGGTGGTTGCGGCCAAAAAGTGAAATTAAGTCTCACAATGAATTTCCATTCAGTTCTGGACAAACTCGGACTTCGGGTTCACAATCCGCTGTCAGCGAGCTAAGGCTCGTCAAGGGAGGATCTCCATTATGCCCACGGGCGATTTGGTATTGGCAATGTTCGGTTCCGGTGGTGACGGTGTGGTTACCATGGGAGAAATGATGGCACAGGCGGGGGCCAAGGACGGTCTCGATGTTATGCGGGTCGAGGCTTATGGCCCGCAGATTCGTGGCGGTGAGTCGTCCTGCACCGTTCGGTTGAGTAACCAGCCTATCTACACACAGGGTGACGAGGTTGAGGTCGTTGTCGTCTTCAACTGGCAGGACTTTCTGAGGTTCAAAGGCGAGGTGGTCGTTGCACAGGATGCCGTGGTCCTCTATGAGGAGTCTGACACGACGCCTCTGGAAGACGTGGGCCTGAGCCTCGGCGAGGAGGCACGCTGGATTCCGGTGCCCTTCATCGCTTTGGCCAAGGAGTCTGCTGGCACGGCGTTGGCGAAGAACATCGTCACACTGGGAATTCTCAGTGAGGCAGTTGGCGTGCCCCAAGCCCTGATTGAGAAGGCTGTTGTCCACAAGTTCTCCAAGAAGAAGGCCGCGATCCTCGAGGCCAACATCAAGGGGTTCAAGGCCGGTATCGAATGGGGGGCGGGCATCAAGGATCGCGTCACTGACCGGTACCTGGAGTATGAGCCGGGCGAGCCGCGCCTGCTGATGTCGGGGAACGATGCGTCCGCTGTTGGCGCTTTGCACGCGGGCTGCCGTTTCTTTGCCGGCTACCCGATCACACCATCGTCCGAAGTTTTGCACTTCCTGTCGGAGTGGATGCCCAAGGTCGGTGGGTCGATCATTCAGACCGAAGACGAGTTGAGCGCGATGGGTGCGATCATCGGCGGTTCGTTTGCCGGAGTGAAATCGATGACCGCGACCTCAGGTCCCGGCTTGGCGTTGATGACCGAGATGTTGGGTCTTGCCTCGATGGCCGAGATTCCTGTTGTGATCATCGACGTGCAGCGAGGCGGTCCGTCAACTGGTTTGCCGACCAAATCCGAGCAGTCGGATCTCTGGCAGGCACTCTGGGGATCCCACGGAGACGCGCCTCGCGTCGTATTGGCGCCGGCCGATGTCGAAGACTGCTTCCACGCGACGGTAGCGGCATTCAATATCGCCGAAGAGTCGCAGATGCCGGTCATTGTGCTGTCCGACCAGTTCATTGCCCAGCGCCGGGAGACCATGTCGCCGTGGAGCCTCAAACATGAGGTCGTCGACCGGGTTCGTCCGACTGATGAGGAACTTGCCGAGGGAAATTACGAGAGATATGCCGACACTCCGACGGGTATTTCACCGATGACCTGGCCGGGCATCAAGGGTGGCGAGTACCAGACCAACGGACTGGAACATACCGCTGACGGTCGTCCGACCTCGATGTATCTCGTTCACGAGAAAATGAACGAGAAGCGGTATCGCAAGCTGCGTGACGTCCGCAGCAAGTACAGCTACGTT
>CBDTUG010000083.1:0-6583 GCA_965363555.1 uncultured Thermoanaerobaculia bacterium | reverse complement strand
CTCGTTTCCGCCTCGGGAACCGCGCTGTCCCCTTCCGGGGTTTCCGGATGGGAACCGGCTAGCCGTTATCGCCACCGTTCTTGACCGGTTTTTTGGCATGGCCTTTACCGGGTTTCTGTTTTCCTTGTGGGACCTTCGACGCTGACGTCTTTGGAGCAGGTGATGCCATCTCGACCCGCCCCTGGAGGGAGGCGCCCTCCCTGATGAGGATTTTCGGGGCAAGGAGATTCCCGGTGACAACGGCGGTGGGTTCGAGTTCGACGGTTTGATCGCCGAAAATATCACCATCGACTCGACCTGCGACCGTGACCGTTGCAGCATGGATGCCGGCCCGCACCTTTCCGGTCCCTCCGACGAAAACGATGCCCGATATGGTGATCGTGCCTTCAAAATCACCCTCAATCCGAATATCGGTCGTTCCGCTGATCTCTCCGGAAATCATGGTGCCCTCGCTGATTGTCGTCGTCGAGGTGGGTAGGTGAGAGGGGGATGAACCTCCCTGCACTAGGCCATTCTGTGGATTGTTGGTCTGGGTTTCGCGTCCGAACAGGCCCATAGTTAAGGACTCCCCGGCAGGTTTTTCGGTGACCCTGCTTTTTGGTTTGTATGGAGCGGGCAACGGGACTCGAACCCGCGACATCCAGCTTGGGAAGCTGATACTCTACCAGCTGAGTTATGCCCGCTCAACCGAATCGAGGCTAACACACGCGGTCGGAGAACGACAAGGTCCGTTGGAGCCTTCCCTTGCATTTTTTCGATCCTGCCGAACCGGGAACGAAACTTGCATTTAGTTTTATTCTGATGGCAGCTTTTCGACAAAAACCCACGGCCGGTTTCACCCTGATCGAACTCTTGATCGTTGTTGCGGTGATCGGGTTGATCGTTGCGATTGCGATCCCGAACCTGATCAATGCTATCCACAAGGGGCGGCAGAAACGTTCGATGGGCGATATCAGAACGGTAGGTTCCGCACTGTCGATGTATCAACGAGACAACGCGTTCTATCCGGTTGTCTCCAATAGTGACGCCTCTGTTCTCCGGCCATTCCTGCAGGTATATATCGGCAATTTTTCTGACAGAGATGGGTGGGCTACTTTGATCGGCTACAACTCCGACGGAGGCCAGTACACGGTGGTTTCCTACGGAAAGAACAAGGCGCCGAATCCACCCTACATCAACGGTGTGACCAGTAACTTCGACTGCGATATCGTTTTCTCTGAGGGAGTTTTTGTTCAGTGGCCCGAAGGTAGTCAGAGTTGATCGGCCCCTCCTGGGCTTGGGTTTTCAGGTGACGTTGGGCGTCATTTCAACATGATCGTGTGACGTGGAAGGCCAGAGTATTCAGGCCCCCATGCTACCATTCCCTGGCCCGTGCGAGACCATGAAGAAACCCCGGTGTTACTCGCCTCTCCCGAGGTCCTGAGGCTTCGAACCAGCTTGGTTCGCATGGGCCTGGGGCGCCTGTGACGATGAGTCTGGAATGTTCTGGAGGCCGGATCCTTGGGGCTTTTGCGTTCGGGATGGTGATGGCAATTGGCTCCGCCACAGCCCAACAACCCCAAAGCCTCGAGGTGGAGATTCCACATCAGGGAATGATCCGGTGGGAGAGGGGCGACACCCCGGTTCTGATGGTCGAGGCGAGGAGAGGCGACGGATGGATCACTTTGGCCGCCAGGTACACCGGTGTTTCGTCACATGCCCGGACGATCAATCAGGCCAATCCCCGAATACGACATCCGATGACCGATCGCAAGGTCAGGATCCCCCTGGAGCTGCTGCGGGCGGACCTCCGGGAACAGGCCGTTAAACGCCTTTTCCCCATCGACCGGCGGGTCGAGAATGGGTTGGAACACTCGGTTCTCGATCCTTTCGGTGATCATGGTGAGAGTTGGCGGTGGCTGACCGCGATCTTTGCCAAGCCCGGAACACGCCCCGCAGACATCAAGGAGGCCAATCCCCAGGTTTCGGAATCAGAGCCGAGACGAGCAAGGTCGATCATCGTCCCAAACCGCCATCTTCTGGCGGTGTTTCGGGCCTGGCCGGCTGTGGCTCCGCCTTCGACTCCGACCCCGGCGCCGACAGCCTCGCCTTTTCCGGCCCATGTGCCGACACCGACACCGATGCCGATGGCGGCGCCGCTGTGGTCGGCCACACCCGTCAACGGCGCTTTGAATTTCGGTGTTGATGATCGGGGCGAGTTTGCCCTCTACCGGCTCAGACGGGGAGAGGCCCTGTATTCGGCGGTCGTCGTGCGCTTCACGGGGCAGCTCCTCGCCGCCCAGGTCAATGCAACAGCGGTTGAAATCGCCCGCCGTTCCGGCATCAAGGATGTCACTGACATCCCCGTCGGTTTTCGCGTCAAAATCCCAATCGATATGGTTTTGCCGGAGTTCTTGCCGGCCGAGCATCCGCGTCGATTGGAATGGGAGCGGGAGCAGAAGGAACTCGCCGGATTTCTTGAGGTTGTCCGCGCGACCGACCTCAGTGGAGTTCATGTCATTCTTGATGCCGGTCATGGCGGCCGCGACACCGGCGCTGTCGTTGGCGGCGTATGGGAGTCGACCTATGCCTATGACATTCTGTGTAGGGTCAAGGAGAATCTGTCGCGCCACACCAGGGCGACGGTGTGGACAACGATCAAGGACAGGAGCCGTGAATATACGATCCCGGATCGGGATCAGTTGCGACAGGACCGGGATCAATTTCTCTTGACCCAGCCGTCGAACATTCTTCAAGAAAGCGTTCCGGGCGTGCACCTTCGCTGGTATCTGGCCAATGACATCATTCTGGACCGGATCCCCAAGAATGTTCCTCGGTCCAAGGTCGTCTTCGTTTCCATTCACGCCGATTCGCTGCACTCCTCGGTGCGCGGCTCGATGATCTACGTTCCTTCGAGGTACCTTAGGCGGGCGAGCTATCAGGCCAAAAGCCGCGGTTTGAATATGCACCAGGAGTACCGAGAGCATCCGAAGGTTCAGTTCTCTTCGACGTTCAATGCCAAGGCGGAGGCTTCATCTCGCCACCTGGCGGGTGCGATCATCGAGAGCCTCAAGAGGAATGATATTCCTGTGCACTCCAATAAACCGATCCGTGACCGGGTCCGGCGGGGACGGGATACCTTCGTTCCGGCGGTGCTTCGCTACTCCCTGGCTCAGAACGCGGTGCTGGTTGAATGCTCAAACCTGGCCAATCCGGAAGATCGGACAAACCTGACCGACCAGGAGTGGCGTGAGGCGTTCTCCCTGGCCCTGGTCGAGGGAATAGCCTCTGCTTTTGATGGGAATTAGCTACCGAAACTCTGGGCCGGGGTGGAAGTGGACAGAGTGGACGATCTGGACAAGGTGGACAGCCCACCGAGTCCCCAGAGTCCACAATGTCCACCGCTATTCTTCAGCACCTCGGGATTCGCCAGTTTCCAGTATCGAGTATCACGCCTGGGTCCGGGTTCATGGGGCAGTGAAAAACATAGATCGGGAAGGATAACGGTAACGGGCACGGGCTCGGATACGGTATCCTGGCCGTCGCGAAATGGAGGATTGAATGAACACAAGGATTGTTGGTTCCGGAAAGATCAGCTCAAGCAGTGTATTAGCGATTGTTTTGATGCTTGGGGTCATGGCTGCAGGGTGCGCGAGTGTGAAGGAGATCAAAGTAGACTGGGACAAAGAAGCCGATTTCTCCGGGTTCAAAACCTTCGCCTTCTCCGATGAAGGCATGCCTTTTATTAATGAGAAGGCCGGTGCTGCCGTTCGGGAGATGGTGGCTGCCGAATTGGGGACCAAGGGCATTCAACAGGTAGAAGCCGAAGATGCCGACTTCTTGGTCGTGCTTTTTCCCGCCCAAAAGGATGGCCTTCGGGTTGACTGGTACTCGATGGGTTACATGCCCTGGTGGGGTGGGTGGGGTGGAACCATGGCGGTAGGCACCCGCGCGACCGATATCAAGATCGGCAGCATGATAGTTGATATCGTCGATGCCCGCCTGAAGCGTATGGTGTGGCGAGGCACAGTCGATATCGAGATGAAACAAGATATCAAAGGTTCAATCGACCGGGTGATGGGCGCGATTGAAGACATGTTCAGGCACTTCCCTCCGCAATAATTTCAACGGCCATATCGGCCTTTGCATTTATTGCACGCTTTGATTTGCCTGCCGGTTAGGCTAGGATCGGCGAGGCCGTTGCGCCTGAGGCGCGGCTGCACATACTCCGGAGGCTCGAATAATGGCTCAAAAGCACCCCAAGGGTCTATACACCCTGTTCTTCACCGAGATGTGGGAGCGACTGGGATTCTACCTGATGGTGGGCATCCTCTACCTCTACATCATCGATACCGAACGCGGTGGATTGGGAATGTCCAATGCCTCCGCCGGCGAAATCTACGGCACCTATTTGGCCTTCGTCTACTTCACGCCCTTCCTCGGCGGCATGATTGCCGACCGGTACCTGGGTTTCCGGAGGTCTGTCTTCTTCGGAGGCATCTTGATGGCCGCAGGCTATTTCAGCCTGGGTGTGCGAAGCATGCCGTTTTTTACACTTGGTTTGGTTCTCCTGTGTCTGGGCAACGGCCTCTTTAAGCCCAATATTTCGGCCATGGTCGGGAATCTGTACGAGGCCGGCGATTCGAGACGAGATGCCGGGTTCAACATCTTTTACATGGGCATCAATATCGGCGCCTCGGTTTCAGCACTTCTGGCGGCGCCGTTGAGGAATCTCTGGAGTTTCAACACCGCCTTTATCGCGGCCGGAGTTGGTTTGCTGATCGGGACAGGAATCCTGGTCCTCAATTGGAAGAAATTGGCGGTGGCCGACATACAAAGCGAGGCCAACGGTGACGACTTCGGCATGAAACAGATCCTGACGACGATCCTTCTTCCTGCGGGAGTGTTCGGCGCCGTGGGTTACTTCGTCGGGCAGAAGCTGCCTTTCATTATCAATACGATCGGTCCTGTGACCTTCGCTTTCATCGTCGGTATGCTGCCGATCATGGCGTATTTCGGCATGCTGGTGAAAAAGGCGAGTCCGGAGGAGAAGCCCGGTCTTGCGGCGCTGATCCCGGTCTATATCGCCGGTGGCGCATTCTTCATGATCCTCCACCTCAGCGGTGGCCTGATGACGGTCTTCGCCGAAAACAGCACTGATCGGCAGGCGGAGTGGATTCCCAAGGCGACGGACTTCTACGCGCAGAAAGCCATGCCCTCGTACTTCGGCAACGCAGGGCCTGAACTTCCGCGGCCGGACGAACGCACTCTTGTCATTGTTGACGGTGAGACCGAAGCGATGTTCGGTGCGCGGATCCTGACTGAGTCGGCTGCCGCCGGCCTGACCGGAGATCCCGGCCTGGGGCTGACCCTGGGGAACGTTTCGACAGTCGCCGAAGACGAGCGCTTTTTCGAAAGCAAGGTCTTTACCGAAGAACAGGTGAAGATCTCAAGTGACAAGGACGCCCACGGCGTGACGACAACCAGCGTCAAGATCGTTCCGGAGAACGCCCCCTCCACCGGTTCGGGTGTGCTGACACGGACGATCGACGGGAACACCTTTCCGGTGATACCGGTTTCACAAGAAACGCACGACGGGGTCTACCGGAACACCAATTCCGACACGTCGACGCTGGCGCCCGGCCAGTACGTTCGTTTGGTCAATGCCGAAATGATCACAGGCCTTCTCAACCCAGTCTTCGTCGTGCTGTTGACCCCGATTGTCGTTATTTTCTTCGCGTGGCGGAGCAAAAAGGGCAAAGCAATCACGACAGCCCGGAAGATTTTCTACGGCATGGTGATCACGGCGGTCTCGCTATTGATCATGGTCATCGGCGCCAAGTTCGGGCAGGACGGCGTGATCAAGACATCGGTGATCTGGCTTGCGATCTACTACATGGTTATTACCGTGGGCGAACTCTGCCTCTCGCCGATGGGGCTGTCGCTGGTGACGAAACTGGCGCCGAAACGGCTTGTCGGGCTGATGATGGGCGGCTGGTTCTTGTCGACCTCGATCGGCAACAAGCTCTCCGGTTTCATCAGTGGCCTGGAACCGACTGCACAGATGTTTACTATTCTGGCGGTCGCCATCCTCGGCGTTGCAGCCTTCCTTTATGCCCTCTTGCCGCGCCTGGATTCGGCGATCAAAAAATATGGCGCCTAGAAATTGAATGGCAATCGAAAAGCCGCCCTTCGGGGCGGCTTTTTTGTAGGTTAGAATCTCCGCATGTCAGTTTCCCTGATTGTCGTCAATTACCACGCATCCGGCGCGTTGAAGCGAATGCTCCCGACCGTGGAGGGTGTCGATGAAATCGTCATTGTCGACCACAGCGAGGACGAGGGGGAACTCACCGTCCTCGAGAGCCTCAGAGTTGACCGGGTCATCGTCCAGCCCAATGCCGGTTACGGCGCCGGCCTCAATCGGGGGGTCAAGGAATCGAGTGGAGATATCCTCCTCCTGGCCAATCCTGATCTGCTCCTGGAGCCGCGTACGGTCGGGGCCCTGGTCAGTGCTCTGGGTGTTCCCGGGGCGGGAATTGCCGGCCCTCAGTTGGTCTGGGACGAAGCCGGGCGCTGGTCGGTGCCTCAGGCGCCGGATACCGGG
>CBDTUG010000082.1:0-6633 GCA_965363555.1 uncultured Thermoanaerobaculia bacterium | reverse complement strand
GCTGTGCGTGAACACCACCGCCAGCACGGCGTAGATGACGACGACGAAGATGGAATGCCGACCGGATGGGAAGACCGATACGGACTGGACCCAGAAGTGGACGATTCCGGCGGTGATTTGGATGGCGACGGGTTGACGAATCTCCGAGAATTCTTGCTCGGAACCGACCCGACCGATCCGACCGATCCGGTGCCGGTGGAACTGATCAGGTTCAGCGTGGAATGACCGGGTGTCGGGTAGACCCCTGGATTCCAACCCCGTCCTCCGCGGGCCCCGAGAACCCTCACAGCGTCAGGGTCAGGGGCCGGGACAGCGTCCGAAAGCAGAATCAGCGACAGATGGTGGGGGCCGCAACCGGGGCCGGCGGCGTGGGCTGCCTAGTCCCGACTCCCCAGCAACCCTGCCCGCAGCAAAAAATACAGCAGAGTCATGATCGAGGAGGCGGCTGCCGCGACGTAGGTCAGAGCCGCGGCGTTGAGGACCTTCGAAACCCCTCGCTCTTGGCCTGGACCGACCAGGGCATACTCGACCACCCGCTTTTTGGCCCGGGCCGATGCGTCAAATTCAACCGGCAGCGTAACCAGCTGGAAGAAGACCACCGCCGAGAATAAAATGGCCCCGAGGCCGACCATTTGGGTCGACGACATAAACAGCCCGAAAAGCATCAACATGTAGCCGATGTTGCTACCGATACCTACGGTCGGAACCAGTGCCGACCTGAGTTTGAGTGGCCCATACGCCGTCGCATGCTGGATGGCGTGCCCCGCTTCGTGACAGGCAACACCAACAGCCGCAACCGATTTGGTCCCATAGACAGTCTCGGAGAGTGCCAACTTCTTCGTCGCCGGGTTGTAGTGATCCGACAAGAAACCACGGGTCGGAACGATGGACACATCGTTGATGCCGGCCCGCTTAAGCATCTCCGAAGCGGCCTGGGCACCGGTCAATCCTGTGGCCACCGCCACCTTCGAGTATTTCTTAAACGCGCTCTTGGTCATGAAGCTCGCCAGCAACGACAATACAAAGGTCGGTGCGATGAACAGTAGATACATTGGGTCGAAATACATCATCTCTCCTTGTACTCAAACCTGGATGATCTGTAGGGACCAACCAGAGGTCCATATTCTAACCGAAGGCTCCGATACTGTACAACCTACTGAATATTTAGCGACTTACCGTCCAGCTTCCTCGAAGTTCCGAAGCAAGAGATCAGGTCTATTACTCCGCACCGGCAATCATCAGAACGAAATTGCCGACGAGGAAGGGGTCGAGAAAGGTCTCCGACCGTTCCCTCCACACCCGGGTCGCCACCTCGCCACAAACGCCCCCTGAAAACCCTCGGGAGTCGACCATGACGTCATACGTATCGGCTATCGCGGTCAACTGGCTGGCCAGATTGGGGCGCCTGGGAACTGCGGGCACCGGATAACTGGGCTTGCCATCCCAACGAAGATGATGCTCATACGCGACCAGAACGGCCAACGGCGTTGCTTCCGGCAAGCTGCACAGCTGCGCCGCTCCGAGGACCGTATGCATCTTGACGATTTCCCACTCGACATCGCTCAGGTCCCCCTCCTGATCCAGGAGGGCTTTCGGAAGACTCAACTTCCCGATATCGTGCAGCATGGCAGCCATGCCGATGGAATGCAGGTTTTGACCGCTGATTCCCAGCGACCTGGCCTGGGCCAGTACCAGCATGGAGACATTCATCGCATGGGCAAAAAGCCTCTGATCAAGACTCTTCATCGGCCCGAGCAACAGCAGAGACCGACTGCTCTGATCCATGCCCTCAACGAAGTGCCAAAGCATCCGGTCGAGTTGACCGACGCTGCCGCTGGGGTCGGTGTCATAGCGGAGGAAACCTTCCTCCACGACATCAAGCTCTGCCTCCGAAAACTCCAGAGATGCCGGGGCCGAAGAGACTGAATGGGTCTTCGCCTCTCCCTGGTCAACCAGCAGGACCTTGCCAAGTACCACATGAGGACTTGAAGCAAGCTCACCGATCGAAGCCAACCCTTCGACTAAGCCGTGTGCTTCCTCGTTATCCAGGCCTCGGGCCAGGGTCAACCGCTGCACACCAAGGCGGCAAAGGATTCGGATCAAAGGCGCCAGGTAAAGGCGGCCTGCTCGGATCGGCCTGTCGTCAACGAGAAGTTCCTGCTCGATGAGCAAAAATGTGATGTCGTCACGGCCGCGCTCCCAAAGACAGAAACCCAGGATCTTGACCAGCGCCTCGACGCCCTCGACGACCCTCGGGTGCGTTGAGGGATACAGAGCCCTGTAATTGACGGCGGTCGACAACGACCTGAGAACCGGTAGGGCTTGGGCCGGATCGTTCCTGGTCATCCTTCAACCCCGCTTTTCGGACTCTCGGCGCCGAGGGAACGACAAATCTCACGAATTACCGGATCCAAAGAAAATCTACCCTTCTTCAGCCAGGATCGGCGATCGGCCTCGGAGTAGAGCCTGAGAGAGCGATAGGCGGCGTGCCTCTCTTCAACACTGACCGGGGCGAACCAACTCCTGAAATACGGGGCGATCTGATTGAGAACTCCAGCGTCACCGAGTTCGCCAAGGGTTTGCAGCGCCCGCAATCGCAACTTGCGTTGCCGACCCAAACGATCCGGCTTCTTCAACAACTCGACCAGGGGCTGCTTCGCTGCATCGATGCGGGCGCTCCCGAAGATGCCGATCGCCATTTCGGCAACCTTGAGATCCTCATCAGCCAGTACCCGCTCCACCAGGGAGGGCGGAATATCCGAACCCAAATCCGACACGCACTTGATAGCCTCGACCCGCACCCGTGAATCTTCGTGCATCAGAGCGTTCTGCAAAACCTCGAGGGTCAGGCCCTCACCGACATGCCGCAGCAGAGAGAGGATGTTGCGGATCATGTACCACCGGTGATCTCCGAGAAGACCGATCGACGCCGGAACGACGGCGGGCCCCAGCGAAACCAGCAGGTCGAAGATGTGACGGCGCCGGGAGAGTTCGCTTTCTTCTCCCAGGACACACAGCAGTTGGTGAATCGCCGTTGGTCCGAGCAACCCGATCAAGTTGTGAACCAGACCGATTTCCAAACTCTTGACCTCACCGAGAGCATCGACGATTCCCGAAAGGACCTGGGGTTCCCGAAGCCCGGCAAGACACCGCTCGGCAGCCTCCCGTACCGGTTTGATCTGTTCCTTGGCACTCGCCTGGTCCCGCAGGTACTCGACGATTCGGGTCGCAGCAACAAATCGCCCTCCCCCCAGCATGACCTTGAACACCTCTTGCTGACGTTCGATGACCCACCCAATCTGGCTCTCATCCAGGAAAGGACGCTGCAGAAGATCGACCAACGTCATCGATAAATCAACATCCAGTCGCTCGTCGGTGATGGATTCCAGATAGGGACTGAGGTCGGTAAACATCGCGTGAACCGGTACGTGGCGTCTCAACTCCAGGAAGATCCGGTCATCCAGGCCTCCTGCCAAAGGCGCCCGGTCGACGTCTTCATCCGAAAAGACCGCACGCAGTTGCTGGGCGAGTTCGTCCGGATCTCGCTGCAGGTTCGGGTGATCGATCTCCTTGACGCCTTCGGCCACCAGGCTTTCGACTGCCGAAACGACGCGCGGAGAAAAACCAACCTTGTCCGATCGTAGGCGACGCAGCGACCCGACCATCTGAGCCGCGGAGACTGCGCTCCCCAATGAACTCAAGCCCGGCGCCGCTTCGTCCCGTACCACCAATTCCCTGACAGCGGCGTCCAGGATTCCATGCTGCATCCCCTCGGGCATCGCCCCAATTAATTCCGTCACGTGACGCGCTGTGGACCGCCGACTCCCCTCATCTTCCGCTTCGAGCATCTCCTCCCCTGCCGCCTCGCCCACGACACCGGAGAGGGTTTCGACCACATCCATGGCAGAGGACCCTTGCTTCAGGCTGCCCAGGTCATCACCACTGATGCCGTAGTTTTCCAACACCTGGCCTAGGACTGCCTGAACCCGGCCGAGCGGACTCCCCCCTCCGTCGTCACACCTCTCCGGATCTACAATGAAACGTTGGTCGTTGAGAAGCCTCTGCAGAATTCTGTCCCAAAGCGAAGTATCCCCCAGGGATTCGACGCCGTCGCCCTCGAGGTTGTCGGTCGCCACGAGGCCCGAAAAATCGACCGCTTCGATCCGGATATGCCGGATATCATTTTGCTGCAGCTCGAGTCCCAGATCCCTGCCCTCGCTGAGGGTTTCGCCGCGAGGCAGAAGATTCAGGAAATGTTCGAGTTCGGCGGCTTCAACTCCTTCTTCGAACCGAAGGACAGCAACCTCGAGCACGTAAAGAGCCGCAGCCAGTCGAGCAGCAGGCGCCGACGTCAGCTTTTCGTCCGGTCCGATCAGGGCCTGTCGTCCCACCCCAAGGGCAAGGGACCCGGTCGGCGCCACCAGACCGGCCAGAACCGCGTGCGCCCGGTCCAGAGCCTGCTTTCGTTCCGGATGCCCCGGTTGGTACATCGCAAGTCTCTGCCACGCCAACGCCAACTCTGTGACAAACGAGGTCAGTGAGACGACCACTTCGCTCTTCAGCATGACACTACTGTAACGTAACCCGATTCAATCGAAGCCGACAGATCGTGACAGCTTCAGCATCAGCGGCTGTCGCCGTTGACTGAGGCGGTTGCCGACGCGGTCGCTGCCACGGTCCCAGTCGCCGTCGCGGACGCGGATTGCGGTCGCCGACGCTCAATCCGACCAGGCCGCGTACACCACCACTTGACTCCCGCCTCAACAAGCGCCACCCTGTGCGCTCGAGGCCCGGCCGGGCCTTCAGGAGGAAACCATGTCAGCAGACGACCAGAAAGTCATTTTTTCGATGGTACAGGTGTCCAAGGTTCACGGGACAAAAACCGTGCTTCGGGACATTTCGTTGGGGTTTTTCTACGGAGCGAAGATTGGCGTTCTGGGCCTCAATGGCGCCGGAAAAAGCACCCTGTTGAAGATCATGGCCGATACTGAAGAACCCTCGGACGGGCGGGTCGTGCGAGCGCCCGGTTATTCGGTCGGCATGCTCGAGCAGGAACCGACGATGACGGCCGGCAAGACAGTGCTGGAAGTCGTCGAGGAAGGCGCAGCCGAATCCAAGGCCCTTCTGGACGAATATGACCAACTGGCTGAGAAATTTTCCGAGCCGATGGACGACGACGAAATGCAGCGCGTCCTCGACCAGCAAGCCAACGTCCAGGACAAGATTGAGGCCGCCGGCGCCTGGGAACTGGACTCTCGCCTCGAACTGGCGATGGATGCCCTCAGGTGCCCCCCTCCCGACACTGTGGTCGATCACCTTTCAGGGGGCGAAAGGCGCCGCGTGGCGCTGTGCAGACTTTTAATCCAGCAGCCGGATATCCTCCTGCTCGACGAGCCAACCAACCACCTCGACGCTGGTTCGGTCGGCTGGCTGGAACGTCATCTCAAGGACTATCCGGGAACCGTCATTGCCGTTACCCATGACCGCTACTTCCTGGACAACGTTGCCGGATGGATCCTCGAACTGGACAGAGGCCACGGTATCCCCTGGAAGGGCAACTACTCCTCCTGGCTGGAACAAAAGGAAGAACGACTCCGCCAGGAAGAACGCTCCGAGGGCAGGCGTCAGAAAACGCTGGAACGAGAATTGGAGTGGATCCGCATGGCGCCCAGGGGCCGCCAGGCCAAGGGCAAGGCACGTGTTAACGCCTACCAAGACCTGCTTTCGAAGGAGCCGGAGGATATGGTCAGGGACCTGGAAATCTGGATTCCACCGGGACCACGCCTCGGCGACGTCGTCATCGAAAGCGAGGCCTTGAGCAAGGCCTACGGAGACAAACTGCTTTTTGATGATCTCAGTTTTTCGGTCCCACCTGGCGCCATCGTCGGCATCGTTGGCGGCAACGGGGCCGGCAAGACAACCCTGTTTGAATTGATCACCGGCCAGGTCGATGCAGATTCCGGCGATCTGCGTCTGGGGGACACCGTCAAACTGGGCTACGTCGACCAGAAACGTTCAACCCTTGACCCGGAAAAATCAGTCTGGGAAGTCATCTCCGAGGGCTCGGACTCGATCTGGCTCGACCGTATCGAAGTCAACTCCAGAGCCTATGTCGGACGTTTCAACTTCACAGGCGCGGACCAGCAGAAGCCGGTCGGCCTGCTCTCGGGCGGCGAACGCAACCGCGTGCATTTGGCATGCATGCTCAAAGAAGGCGCCAATGTTCTCCTGTTGGATGAGCCGACCAATGATCTCGACGTCAATACACTGAGAGCCCTCGAAGAAGCAATCCTGGCCTTCGGCGGATGCGTTCTGGTGATTTCCCACGACCGTTGGTTTCTCGACCGGGTGGCCACGCACATCTTGGCCTTCGAAAGCGACTCCCACGTCGAGTGGTTTCCCGGACCCTACTCCGACTACCTCGCCGACCGCCGCAAGCGCCTGGGCGACAAGGCAGACCGGCCCCACCGGGTGACCTACAGGAAACTGACGCGGGCGTGAGGGGATCCTCCGTGACTCCTGAGCTGTCCAGGGTTCAACTACGATCGACGGCAGTCTGGTTCTTCGTTCTGGTGGCAGGGGCGACCCTGGCCGTGGCGTTTGGCGTCAGCCGCAAGCTGCTGCCCCAGGCCG